>JASJHH010000213.1:0-2538 GCA_033791145.1 Legionella sp. | reverse complement strand
TGCTGCCATGTAAATGGCTTCTGCTTCTGCTTGTTGATTTAATAATTCGGATGGCATAGATCACCTTTTATTTGAGGGGGCTCTGCCTCTATTCTTAGAGGCTTCTTTTCTCTGGCTTTGTGAGCTGATTTTTTTTCGAACTGTTTTTAAATGATCGTGAGTAGGGAGTTGATTCGGAACGAACGAATCTGCAGGTTTTGATTTTTGTTGTTGCGCTTGTTTGTATTTTTGTACTTTAGTTTCTAGTGCTAAAGCGATGACATCTCTTTTTTGATCATCAAGTGCGCCTGTGATAGCAATGACGACGGTGGGCAGTATCGTGATGATTGCAGCAATTTTTTCAGGTAGGCTAAGTGCTTTGATACGTTCTCCAAAGCTTTTATGTATGCCTGAAGCACTCATCATTTCTTCGGTTAAGTTTTTATGTGCTTGCATTTCACCTGCGTTGAATTGGAACAAATTAGTCATTACATCTGAAAATTCTTCTGCATAGTTTCGATTGAACGTCCCGAAAAAAGATTTAACTTTAGCGAGTACTTTAGCGGCAGCACCTTGGTCTAGCAGGCTGATAATAGAGAGAGCACCCTGAAGCCCTGTTTTATTATATTCAGTATCAACGGCTGTTTTTAATGTGCCAGCATGCTGCTCAATATTATCAGGAGAAGAGGTTGCAAGTGCTTGCATTTGTTCAAAAACATCGGATTCTTGAATTTCTAACGCTCTATCAAAAACGGCGACACGACCATTAATGGCTTGTGCGCGTTCATTACCGCTTTTACAACCGCCGATGGATGCTTCTTCAATATAAACAGATAAAGATTGAATTAATTTGGCATAGTTGTGATCGCAGTGTAAATCACTGGCCATTAACTTTCTTAAAGCTGACTTAGCTGTTTCAATAGGGGACTGTTGAGTTTCTGGAGTGAGTGAGGCGTAGTGCACTTTGAGTGTTGTAAGCGCCAAGATGGCTTTTTCCCCTGAGTCAGATTCTGAAAAAAGCTTATCTTTGGGATCATTAAGATATTGTTTATATGCATCAATAGCTGTTTCAAATGATCTCGAAGAAATTTCATCACTCGGATCATACAAGGTATGAGCGAGCGCCATTTCAGCCATTAAGGTCGACTCTTGAACCCAGGAATCTTTGTTGTCGTACCCTAAAGTATCCCCAAAGCCATTGACCGAGATATTTTGAACAAAACAAAATACCGGATTATCAGGATGGTTTTCGATTTGAGTTTTATTGTAGGCATGCGCACCTAGTAAAATATGCCCAGCGCTTTGTGTTTGATGGTTTTTACCGCTTAAATCATCTAAGCGGTCGTTGATTGCTGTATAGCTATTGTAAATAAAAGCCCGAGATCGTATTTGATTCTTATCAGCATCTAAGCGATTTCTTAAGTCATACCTTTCTTCAATGTAATGGAGTTTCTTGGCAGTATCTAGGGCATACTCCTCTTCATTGTTTAAGCCTTTTTTGACGACAGGAGACGGGGTTCGAATTTGAATGCGAGGATGAGAAAGTGCTATTACCCTCCCGTTCTTACTGATGTTGCAGGTAATGATTTGTCTGTGTGCAAACTCGGTGCCTTCTTTACGCTTGTGCGCTGTCTCGTCAGAGCCTTCGATTAAAGTCGCTTGTTTGCTATCTGTATGCAAGAAATCATTCGAGGTCGCCGTGGTGCTTTCTGCTGAGTGTTTAAGATTTTCAGCAGTCTCAATATCTTCTCGGCTAAGTATATATTCTGTCTTTTCGGCAACAGTTTCTGAGAGTATTCGATGTGCCAGTGGTGTGATTGTTTCACGTGCTTTATCCAGTAAATTATTGAGTATTGCTATATTTATGTTTTTACCATCATAAGCTGCATTCAATGCTTTGGCATACTCAGTCATAATTAAAGCATTGACTTTGTGCATTGCTTTTTCATGAATTTCAGGCATTTTATTTGTTAAAGCAGGATTATATTTTTCATACAAGCGTCCTGTTAATGCTAAGTGCATATGAAATTCCTGCTGTAGTGCAATCATACTGCCTTTGGGTTGTTGATTAAGCGCGGTTATTATTTTTTCAGATTTTTCTGCGGCTACATGAGCATTACTAATAAGCGCATCAGTGAGTTTTTGAGTGAAGTTGCTCTTTAAGGTTGGATGTTCAGTAATATCTAAGCTGACCGTTGTGGCATTTGTGTTTTTTCGGCCAAGCGCTTTTTCTAGTCCTGCTTTAGTGGCTTCAAATGGAGGTGTGGGGTTCTGCTCGCGATTAATATTTTGGATGATGTCTGAAATATCATCAAGCGTGGGGGTGATATCAAGCAATACGCGACCCTGTGGGTCAAAATTAAGATGTGCTCCTTCCCTCGCTTTTTCTAGCGCTTTTTCTGTAGCGAGCCGAATTAATGCTGCCATGTAAATGGCTTCTGCTTCTGCTTGTTGATTTAATAATTCGGATGGCATAGATCACCTTTTATTTGAGGGGGCTCTGCCTCTATTCTTAGAGGCTTCTTTTCTCTGGCTTTGTGAGCTGATTTTTTTTCGAAC
>JASJHH010000212.1:0-38353 GCA_033791145.1 Legionella sp. | reverse complement strand
GGGAGGCTATGGCTTGGGTCCATGCCAGGGCGAGGAATCACACCTGATATGCCGTAAACATAAAATAATAATTGCATGACAGGTGGAATAATAAGTGCCGAGACAATAACGCCTAACAGCAACATGAGTTGCTGCTTCCAGGGGGTCGCGCCAACCAATTGGCCTACTTTCAAGTCCTGGATATTGTCGTGTGAAATAGCTGCAATACCGGTCACCAGGGCACCAATAATAATCGTAATGGCTTCAGCTGCTGTGAGCTGGTTGCCATGAAGCGGTGCACTTGAAAAAAATTGAATGGCTAAAAGTAGCAGCCAGGCGGCAAATAAAATGCCGGCAATTACAACGGAGCTGCCAGGGCTTGCGGTTACCCCGACCATGCCTGAAAAATAGGCTGTAATGACAGAGAATAAAAATCCAATAATTAAAACATAGAGTACGGCAATAAATATAAGCGTTGGGGCATAAGTGCCATTGAGCCCAATCATATTGAGTGGAAACATAATTTGAAAAAAAAGAAATAAGCTAGCAGCAATAAGCAGCGTACCCATGATGAGATAAGGCATTGGAATATCTTGTTCTGTCCGGATAATTTCTTCTACTTGGTGCTCTTTAATAAAATGCTTTAGTGATGTTAAAATGCTTTTAAGTAATGGCTTAAAAAGCTTTGTAAACGTCCAAATGCCGGCAAATAACATGCCTCCAATGCCTAAATAGCGCATTTGGCTTTCCCAAAGAAAAGTCAGCGCGTCATTTGCGTTATGATGGGTGATAATTTCAGGGTGCAATAAGCTGACACCGGGTAATATTAAGGCCCAGGCGAGCACCGCACCTAAAATAATACTGATTGCCATATCGCGTCCAATTAGAAAGCCTGCACCTATCATGGTGGCGGAAAAACCAACCCCAAATCCAATCAGTGTTTTTTTAACAATAATCCAGTGGCTCCAGCTGGTTGCGAGTAGCTTAAAGCCAAGTTGTGCAAGTTCAATGCCTGCACCAAAAAGACCACCGTACACAATCGGACGAATCGAGGCTTTTTCATAGGATGATTTAAGGACCTCGGCAATAGCACGGCCTTCAGGAAAGCGTAAGTTCTCATCATGAACCAGCATACGACGCAGCGGAATCGAAAATAACACGCCTAGCACACCGCTACTGGCTGCAATAAAAAAGTTGGTCCAATAGTCAAAGTGATGCCAGTAACCAATAATAATTAAAGCAGGAATCGTATAAACAATGCCGCCTGCAATGGCCTCTCCTGCAGACGCCGCGGTTTGTACCGCATTGTTCTCGAGAATGCTTGGATTTTTAAAAAAACGTAAAATACCCATTGATAATATTGCAGCAGGAATAGAAGCCGACGTTAAAAGGCCTAATTTCAATGCCAAATAGGCATTAGACATTGCAAGCACTAATGTAAGTACAATGCCGAGTAAAACACTGCGAACGGTGAGCTCAGCAGGAGTATTTGTTTCCATGATGGAGTCATTCCAAATTTACCCCCCTACGTACCCTGAACAAGCCAGGGCAAGTAGGCTGAGGTTAAATATTTATTTAGATAAAATAGGTTGCGTTATTCTACCTGATGTAACTTGTGATAGATATCTGAGGCTTGGGATATAAGTAATTGGCTCATCTTGCGCAAAGACGACGCTCGGGTGAATTCCATCTTATAAAAAGAGAAATTTCAATGCATTTAAGTTGACCTGAAACGGATCCTTGTGTATAATTCCAGGTCAATTAAGTGAGTGGGTTGGAATGTTAACATGTTTTATATTGTTCAGGTTACTAGTGAACATACTAAAAAATTTGATGAAGTAGTGCAGAAGAAGGATAGATGGTATGTCGAGGATGCGCATAGCGGATATATATATGGCGGAGAAGAGTTTGTAACTTATTATAATGATTTGCCATCCGATCAAAAATTTCAAATATATGAGCGTCACGACGAAGCTTCAGCAACGGCGTGTAGTGATGATGACAAACAAAAAAAATCTTATTTACCTGGTTATTATATTACGCTTCCGGATGGAACATTTAGCAGGAATAACGGTGAAAATAGTGCCGATAATATTCTTGAGAATGGGATTATAGAAAGAGGGAAAAAATTAGTCAGTGCTGCTGAAAACAATAAAGAAGTCTCTAAAAGTGACTTGATTGATTGGGTGCTAGATTCCAAGGCTTACGTCGGAAATATAAATGTTTATCCGATGTCTTCTCCTAAGGACAGTATCGAGTATCTTGATCTTCTTAAACAACTAGACGAGATAGCAAAGCAAGAAAAGCGAGGGCCAGCTGTTAAAAAGAGCCTAGAGGATATTCTTGTGTGTATAAAAGAACCAGAGTATAACGCACTTATAATACACAGAAATACGATTCTCAAAAGCACGATTCAATTTATTAAGGGAGAGATAACTCAGGAAGCATATCAAACAAAGATTAACGATTCTCGTTTAGGAACAGAGGGTAAGTTACCATATAAAAAATTAGGGATGTTACTGATGGCGTTAGCAGTCGCTGTTGCTGCTTGTTGCTTCGTACCGGGATTAGTACCGGTTGCCTCTGCAGGAGGCGTTTTACTTGTTGGCACAGGTCTTGGTTTGATAGGGTTAGGTCTTTTTCGTGGAGAATGTGCTGCGCGAGGAGAATGGACTGGTGTTAGAAAGCCGCTTCAAGAACTTGCTGAAACGCCGCCAGAAGCATTTAATTTATAGCAGGCACTTGATGGGGTGGCTTTAGCCACTCCGCGTGATGCGAGGTATCATAAATATCCCATTCTTGGCTCACGTAATGTGCTTTATTGGTGTTTAATAAAAGCCATGCCAAAAAACTTGCGACGGTTTCGGGCATAATCAGCTGGTTTTTGTCATATAAATCTTGAAAAAATTGTTGTTTATCAGGGGCTTGATGTTCGGCTGCTCTGATATGCGCTTGCATGTTGGTTTTAACAATACCGGGCATCACACTGGCTGTGGCCATATCAGGGCATTCAAGTTGCCAGGCGCGTGTTAGCATGGCAAGCCCTGCTTTAGAGACACAATAAGGTGCCCAGCCTTGTACTGGAAAATGAGCAGCACCTGAGCCAATGTGCAGCACACGGCCGTTTGTGAGTTTAGGATGCAGCGCTTGCGTTAGAAAAAAAGGCGCGTTTAAATTAATCTCTAGAATTTCATGCCATGCATCGGGGCTTAATTTTTGCATGGGAGCAATAGGCTCAATCATGCCTGCGTTGTGTATCAGTGCTGAAATTTTAGTTTGTTTGTCTAGGTGCTTTAAAATTGCTTCTCGGCCCGTCACACTGGCTACATCAGCAACACAAGTTTGGATGTGTACGCTTTGTTTTGCAATCGTATCTAAGGTGTTTTTATTACGGCCGATAATTAAAACAGCATGGTTTTTTTCTGCTAAATTGCTTGCAAGCGCGGCCCCAATGCCACGGCTTCCGCCTGTAATAATAAACATATTGCGCTCTCTGTGAAATCATGCAAATTAGAGCATAGCAGAGGGGTTAGTTTGGGTCACGGAGGATTACTTAGAGTGACTGGCTTTTGTTTGGTAAATATGTTAATATTTTGATCTTTATTTTAAATAAATAGGTGTTCTTATGTCTCCAATGCCAGTAATTCCAGAGAATAATCAGAATCATCAAGCAGAGGAAGTCGAGGTTAAGGTACGTCGTCGTTCTTGGGTTAGTAATTTGTTTTTTGGTGCGACTTATGCAGAGAAAAAAGCTGCTGGGCTTCTCGTTGTACAGAATAGTGGCCACGATCTTTCGGAATTAGGTAGCTTACGAAATGATAAAGACGTTGTGTTAGCAGCAATCGCTCAAAATAGTAAAGCGTTGAACTATGCGTCACCTAGATTAAAAGATACTAAAGAAGTTGTTTTAGCCGCAATTCGGAAGAGAGCTTCAGAATATGAATATAAGCCATATCGACATAGCATTGAAACGATGAAAATAAAGATAGATGAGGTTGTTAGGTTTGCATCTAGTAGCTTACAAAAGGATAGAGTGATTCTACAGGCGATAGAAGATGCTGCACAGGCTGCATTGTCGAGCAGATCACCTTCAGGAGTACATTTTGATTTTGATGATTTACCTGATTCAGAAAGCTTTACCCTATAGATTTAAACTGGTTTCTTACAGCTACACCATTTATACTGCCTACTTTCTTTTGATTAGAATTAGGCGTTCAGATGGAATTGGTCGTTGATAATACCCCGTTTAAAGCATTGTTTGAGCCGCTAAACTTAGGCTTTACGCAACTTAAAAATCGATTAATCATGGGCTCGATGCATACGGGCCTTGAAGAAGAGAAAGAAGGCTTAGACAGGCTTGCTGCTTTTTATAAAGCGCGTGCCGAAGGCGGCGTGGGTTTAATCGTCACCGGTGGTATTTCACCGAGTCGCGTGGGGCGGCTTGCGCCCGCATCAGCGAAGCTTACTTCATCTAAAGAACGCATGCGCCATGAAGTGGTCACGCACGCCGTGCATGATAGTGGTAGTAAAATTGTATTACAAATCTTACATGCCGGGCGCTATGGGTATCATCCATTTATTGTCGCGCCATCTCGTATTAAAGCACCTATTTCACCGTTTACCCCTTGGAAGCTCACACAGCGTGGCGTTTTAAAAACCATTAAGCAATTTGCGCACTGTGCCAAGCTCGCGCGGGCTGCAGGCTATGATGGCGTTGAAATCATGGGCAGCGAAGGCTATTTACTCAACCAATTTATTGTTGCGCATACCAATCATCGAACCGATAAATTTGGGGGTGAGTACAAAAATCGCATGCGCTTTCCAGTTGAGATTGTGCGCGCTGTGCGTGAAGCTGTGGGTGATGATTTTATTATTATTTTTAGATTATCGATGATTGATTTAATCGAAAAGGGCAGTAGTTGGGATGAAGTGGTTTTACTCGGCAAGGCAATAGAGGCGGCAGGTGCAACACTTATTAACACAGGGATTGGGTGGCATGAGGCACGCGTGCCAACGATTGCAACGATGGTACCACCTGCAAATTTCACAGATGTGACTAAGCATTTTAAGCCAGAAGTAAATATTCCTGTGATTACGTCTAATCGGATTAATACTCCAGAGCTTGCCAATGCTGTGATTGAATCGGGAGCTGCTGACATGGTGTCCATGGCGCGGCCTTTTTTAGCAGATGAAAATTTCGCACAAAAAGCAGCACATGGCGCGTCAGGTGCGATTAATGTGTGTATTGCTTGTAATCAAGCGTGTTTAGATCAAATTTTTGAGCATAAAACCGTATCATGCTTGGTGAACCCACGTGCATGTCATGAAACCAAATTGGTCTATGAAACAACGAGTCAGCCGAAGAAAATTGCAGTGGTTGGGGCGGGTCCTGCCGGGCTTGGATTTACTGTGGTGGCAGCAGAAAGGGGGCATCATGTTACTTTATTTGAACGCAGTGATAAACTCGGTGGGCAGTTTAATTTTGCAAAAAAAATTCCTGGTAAAGAAGAGTTTCAAAAAACACTCGATTATTTTGCGCATCAATTAGAAAAATTTGAAATAGAAGTCTGTCTCAATACAGAAGCAACCCCTGAGATATTAAAAGCTTATGATGAAGTGGTACTTGCAACGGGCGTTTTTCCACGTATGCCAAAAATTGATGGCATTGGACATGCTTCAGTAATAACGTATGCCGAGTTGCTCGAAGGCACGCGTAAAGCAGGTAAACGTGTGGCAATTATTGGGGCCGGAGGCATTGGCTTTGATGTGGCTGAATTTTTAAGTGGTGGCTCAGGTGAATCAAAAGCAGCATTTTGTCGTGAATGGGGAATTGATTTAAACGTGTCGCACCGAGGAGGTATTATACCTTCAGAAAAACCTGAGTCTGAACGTGAAATTTTTTTGCTGCAACGAAAAAAAGAAAAAATGGGTCGGCGTTTGGGTAAAACCACTGGTTGGATTCATCGAATGAGTTTAAAGCATCGTGATGTGAAAATGATGTCAGGTGTGGTTTATGAGCGCATTGATGATACTGGCTTACATGTTTTGGTTGATAATAAATCAATTGTATTGGATGTTGATTCAATTATTGTGTGTGCGGGACAAGAAGAAGCCAATGCTTTATATGCGCCTTTGAAAAATGCAGGATGCTCGGTACACCTCATTGGTGGGGCGTTTAAGGCTTTAGAACTTGATGCGCGTCATGCAATTAATCAAGCGTCTCGTTTGGCGGCTGTGCTTTGATTAGACTTTTTCGCATAAAATGAGTGCATTCCGCTATAAATTTTGCTATCATGTCGGCCTTGTCTTTATTTATTGTTACTTATTTTTCCAGGTAGACTATGACCGATTCAATACAAGCAGATTCAACAGAAGTTAAAGCAGAAGTTAAAGCAGAAGTAATATCATTTGCTGATCTTAATTTATCAGAGCCATTACTTAAAGCAACGCGTGATTTAAAATACGAAACGCCATCAGCGATTCAACAAAAAATCATTCCTTTTTTATTAAATGGTCGTGATGTAATTGGTAAATCACAAACAGGCTCAGGAAAAACAGCAGCTTTTGTTTTGCCAGCACTAGAGCAGCTTGATTTAAGCCTGTCGTCTCCGCAAGTCTTAATTATTACGCCAACACGTGAATTAGCATTGCAAATTGAAATGCATGTGAAAGCATTAAGTGCCCATTTGCGTGGTGCGCGAACGGTCGCTTTGTGTGGCGGGCAAGATTATCATCCGCAACTTAAAAAACTGAATACAGGTGCACATATTGTGGTGGGTACACCAGGACGAATGCTTGATCATATCGAACGAGGTTCGTTGAAACTAAACCAACTCAAAACGTTTGTGATTGATGAAGCAGACGAAATGCTCCGAATGGGCTTTATTGATGATGTTGAGCGTATTCTTTCTAATTTACCTGAAACACGTCAAATCGCACTTTTTTCAGCGACAATGCCACCGCCTATTCGAAAAATTGCCAGTCGTTATTTGAACGATCCTGTCTCGATTGAAATTCAAGCTAAAACAGCAACGGTTGAGAGTATTGAGCAACGTTTTTTATTCGCATCTCCAGTACAAAAGCCACACGCATTATTACGTGTTCTGGCTGTTGAGCAACACGAAGGTGTGATTGTATTTACACGTACAAAAAATGGTGCAGAAGAAGTGTCGACGTTCTTACAGGAACAAGGACATCGTGTGATGGCTATTCATGGCGATATTTCGCAAGCACTTCGTGAGCGAGCGATTGCAAGGTTTAAATCGGGAGCGGTGAATATTTTAGTTGCAACTGATGTTGCGGCGCGCGGCTTAGATGTGGAGCGTGTGACACATGTCATTAACTATGACATGGCACATGACTCTGAAACCTATGTACATCGTATTGGGCGAACGGGACGCGCGGGTCGAAGTGGAACGGCTATTTTGTTTGTTTCCCCAAGGGAATCACGAATGGTGAGTGCGCTTGAACGTCATACGAAGCAAGAAATTATTAAAGTTGCAATTCCAACCGATGAAATGATTCAAGCTGTTAGAGAGACGCGTTTCATGGCTGGCATTGACATGCGGCTAGAGAACAAACATCTTGGTGATTATCAAAAAATTATTCAAGCTTATTTGAAAGATAAAGATATTTCAGCTGAAGATGTAGCAGCAGCATTAGCGCTACAATTAAACCGAGATAAGCCTTGGAAAGTTGAAGCTGTATTACCCCCATCAAAAACTGAACGCCCAAGGCAAGACCGTTCATCAAGAAACGATTCACGTGCACCTCGGGGCCCCCGAACAGCGCAAGGTTCACCACGTAATGCTTCACGTGAAAATCGCCGTGCATCGCATGCAGAAGAATTATTTAGGCTTGATGTAGGGCGTGTTCATGGTGTGAAACCCGCAAATATTGTGGGTGCAATAGCAAACGAAGGCGGGCTACAAAGCCGTATGATTACCGGACTTAAAATTAATGAAGATCATTCAACGGTACGTTTGCCACGTGAATTACCTAAAGAAGCTGTTTTAGGTTTGAAACGTGCATGGGTATGTGGGCGGCCATTAAAGTTGACGTCAATGGGTGCTGTTTAGTATCTTAAGCTTGCTTGGATTCTAAGCATATCTGATTTAAATAAGGGGCTTTATGAAAACGAAGTGGCTGGGCTTGTGTTTGGTTTTTTTTATGACGGGAGCCGTTATTGCATCAGTTGCATCAGCTGCACCAGCTGCATCAATTAATAAAATCGTTGTATTTGGTGATAGTTTATCTGACACCGGTAATTTATATGAGTATATGCGACATCAATTACCGATGTCGCCACCTTATTACGAAGGACGCTTCACGAATGGACCCGTTTGGATTGAGCATGTTTTAACACATTATTTTCCATCAAACCCTAAATTACACCTTAGTAATTATGCGTTTGGTGGTTCAGGCGTTGGTAGTGAAGGTGAAAACGACGAAGATGATATTGGCGATGGCGCCATGCTTAATTTAGACGCCGAAGTGAGTAGTTATTTACTGGCGCATGATGATAAAACAGATGCATCTAGTTTATATGTGGTTTGGATGGGCTCTAATAATTATTTATCACTTCCAGAAGATTTAGATGATGAAGTAGAGTTCACTTTGGCTGGTATTCGGCGTAGTCTTGATACGCTTGTTCAAAAAGGCGCAAAAAATATCATGGTCATGGGTGTGCCTGATTTAGGTAAGACACCAATGGCGCTTGAATTTGAGTCTACTGATGATTTAACTTATTTGTCGCATCAGCATAATACAAAGTTAAAGGCAGAAGTGGAACAACTAAGAGCGCTTCATCCTGATGTTCAGTGGGTGTTCTTTGATGTCGATGTGTTGCTCACAGATGCTTTAACTCAACCTGCGCTCTATGGTTTTAGTAACGTCACTGGCACCTGTTATGACGCCTTAGATTATTTACCTTCGTCGCAATCGGTGTTGAATATGGCTTCACGGATTAAACCGGGTGTGCATCCAGAAGATGTGTGTGATACGTATTTGTTTTTTGATCCCGTTCATCCCTCTAGTCGCGCGCATGCATATATTGCGGAGCGAGGCATCGAATTGCTAGATAAATTGGGTATGCAATTTGGCTAGAAATCATTAGGGTAAATCATTAGGGTCAGGTTCATTTGATTCCTGACCCCATTGATTTTTACCAGCCTTCTTGTTCACAAATAGACTCATATGCTTTTCGAATGGATTGCGTTTTCTCGTTTGCTTTTTTAATATCTGCTTCTGAATGACCTTTGGCAATATATTTGTCAGGATGATATAGGCTTACTTTTTTACGGTAGGCGTGCTTTACGTCTTTTTTCGTTGCATTTTGAGGAATACCGAGCAAGGTGTAGGCGCTTTCAATCGAAGGTGCTTCATCAGCAGTATGAGCATGATTGTATTGCTGATATTGCTGATTGAAACGCGCATGAAATTGATCTTGTGCATGAGCTTGTTCGTGAAGCGGTGCTAAATTAAGTGCTGTTAATAAGTGATTTAAAATTGCAATTTTTTTTGGGGTGAGCCCACTGATTTGGGCTGTTCTATATTGTAACTGGACGAACTCTCGCACTAGCCTCGGGTTATTCAGGGCAAGATTTTTTAGTAATCTTAATGGTTCGTCTATCTTAAAATTAGCGGCTTTTCCTTGTGTGAAAAAATATTGAGCCGATGCGCGTTCAGCACGATTTAAATGTAGCTCTTGCATGATTTTTTTTGCAAACAAAATATCTTCTTCTGAAACCCGTCCATCGACTTTACAAAGATGCCCCATCACTAAAAAAGTGGCATGTTGAAAGGTTTGCCTTACAGCGAGACGTTTTTCAGTATGGTAGGTGCTATGCGGCCTTGAAAAATGCTCACTTAAGCCGCGGTCAAAGAAATTTCCAATAACAATACCAAATAGTGCACCAGGTGGGCCTGCCATGATAAAACCAAGGCCCGCGCCCAGTAATTTACCCCACCAGGCGTTATGTCTTAAATGAGCGCGAAGTGACATATTTTACTCCAAAGATAAACTAAATACAGTATATCATAAGGCGTTAGCTGTGTGGTTTTCGTTGTATGATTTTTATATAATGCGGTAAGTTATTTTTTTTGAGATTTAAGCGTGCGTTATATTTACACGGTTTTGTTTTATTTGTTACTGCCTTTTATTTGCTTACGCTTGTTATTTAAAGGCCGAAAGAATCCCGCCTATCAAGCGCATCTTAAAGAGCGTTTTTCGTTTGGTATTCATAAGAAAGATCCTGTAGATGTTTGGGTGCATGCAGTTTCACTGGGGGAAGTGGTTGCTGCAAAACAGTTAATTGAAAACATACTGCTTGCTAACCAACGGGTGTTGGTGACGAGCATGACACCAACTGGACGAGAACAAATTTGTCGCTTGTTTGGTGATAGGGTTACTTATCAGTATGTACCGTATGATTATCCTTGGGCATTACGGCGTTTTTTCAAAATATATCAGCCACGAGTGGGAATTATTATGGAAACAGAGCTCTGGCCTAATTTAATGCTTGAGGCAAAAAAATATGATGTTGCTTTGTTTATTGCGAATGCACGTATTTCAGATGGTGCTTTTCGTGCTTATCAACGGGTTCGTTGGTTTTTTAAACCACTTTTTGCATGTGTTACAGGTGTTTTTGCGCAAAGCGAACAAGATGCGGAGCGATTTTTAGCACTGGGTGTTTTTAAAACAAAAGTGCATGTATTAGGGAATATGAAAAATGACTTACAGGTTCCGAGGGATGTGTCTCAGCCGTTATATTTTTTAAAGCAAGCATGGGGTGAGACAAGACCTGTTCTGATTGCTGCAAGTACGCATGAAGGAGAAGAAGAAGCCATTTTATTAGTACTGATGGAATTACAAAAACGTGTACCCAATATAATTTTATTAATCGCACCGCGTCATCCTGAACGTTTTAATGATGTGTATCAGTTAGCTAAAAAATATTGCGTTAAAACAGCGCGTCGTAGTGATGCGAATCAAATTGCATTCGATACGGAAGTGGTGGTTCTGGATTCACTAGGGGAATTACTCGGATTCTACGGTTTAAGTGATTATGCGTTTGTTGGTGGGAGTCTGGTGCCGGTTGGTGGGCACAATGTGCTTGAGCCGATGGCGCAAGGTGTGCCTGTTTTTTGCGGCATGTTCATGCAAAACTCAAAAAATCTGTGTGAAGCATTGATGCGAGCACAAGCAATGCAGCAGGTGGTTGATGCATCAGAATTGGTTCAAAAGATTAGTTTGTTTTATCAAAATTCAAGGATGCGAGATGCTCAAATTACACGTGCAACAGCAGCACTAAAAGCAGGTCAGGGCGCTGTTGCACGGCATGTAAAGGCGATTGAATCGTATTGGGGTTAAAAGTTCGTTAATTTAATTGCCTTGGTTTTGTCGCTCTTTGATTTCAGAGAGTGTTTTGCAATCGATGCACAGGGTTGCTGTTGGGCGCGCTTCAAGACGTCGCATGCCAATTTCAATGCCACATGCCTCACAATATCCAAAATCATCTTCGCCGATGCGTTCAAGGGCATCTTCAATTTTTTTGATGAGTCTACGCTCGCGGTCGCGTGCACGTAGTTCAATGCTAAATTCTTCTTCTTGACTTGCTCTGTCTGCGGGATCAGGGAAATTAGCCGCCTCATCTTTCATGTGTGTGACGGTTCTGTCGACTTCTTCCATGAGCGATCTGCGCCAAGCCAAAAGAATGGTTTCAACGTGTGTACGTTGTTTGTCGTTCATGTATTCTTCGCCCTTTTTTTCGACATAAGGGGCAATGCTTAAGTTTCCAATGGTATCGTTATTCACAGTGAGTTTACTCTTATTATTAGGTTGGTTAAGGCTATAGGTGAAAAGGGTAGATATAGCAAAAAAATGAAGTGGCTTCAACTGTTTTGATCGGGAATTTCTGAACTATTATGTTTAGGAAAGGCGATGTCTGCTTTGAAGCATGGATTGTAATTTTTTTCGTTCAGGCTCAGTAAGGCTCTGATGACGGGCTTTTTCAATTAAGCTCTCGATTTCACGCGTTTTCGTTTTATTGGTCAAAAAGTGCATGGTTTCAATAAATTCAGTATTAAGCGCCGTAGCAGGAACTTGATGGTTCCAAGCGGCTAATTTATTGACTGCATCAAATAACGCTGTTTCTCGGAATAATTCAATGAGTGTTGCAGTGTTTGTATTGGGATGCTGTGAAAGGTGCTGTAAGAGTGCCTTAAGAGCTGTCTGGTTTGGCTCTATGAGTGTATCTAGATGCGGAAGCTCAGTATGTGTTGCGGCATATAATTCTGGACACTGAAGCAGTAAGGCTGTTGCAAGTCGTATAGGGGTGCGTTTTAAAGCAGAAGGCGCAATGATTTTGAGCGATGCTTTTTTTGAATGTTTTGAATGTTTTGAATTTTTTGAATATTCTGAATCGTTTGGATTGAATGTTTTTTCAATGCGGTGCGCATCAAGATGAGTAAGCCGTGCGAGCTCATCTAATAAAAGTTGTTTGTAAGGTCCGTCAGGAATTTTTTGCCAGTAAGGTGTGATTGCTTGAAGCAGCTGACTGCGACCAGCAAGGCTTGTTATATCTAATGTTTCTGTGAGCATTTGAAGCAGGTATTCATGCAATGGTGTTGCTTGTGTAGTGCGTTGTATAAAGGCTTCGCGTCCGTCCGAGCGCACAAGGCTGTCTGGGTCTTCGCCCTCGGGTAAAAAGATAAATTGCGCGTTGAGTTTGCCATCGAGTGCGGGCAGGGTATTCTCAAGTGCACGGAGCGCTGCCTTTTGACCTGCTGCATCGCCATCAAAGCAAAAAATAAGTGTTCGTGCGTGTTTACTTAAAAGCTGTATATGATACGTGCTGGTTGCGGTGCCAAGGGTTGCAACAGCATTTAAAATACCGTGTTCGGCAAGTGCTATGACATCCATATAGCCTTCAACGATGAGTACAGTATCAGGGCTTTTGGCGTGCGTTTCAAGCACTTGATGTAGGCCGTATAATTCACGATTTTTTTGGAAAATAACGGTTTCGGGTGAGTTTAAATATTTGGGCTTTTGGTCTGCATCAATGGCACGTCCCCCAAAACCAATTAAACGCCCGTGGCGATCATGAATAGGAAATGTAATGCGATGGCGGTATCTATCATAAGTGCCTTTATCATCTTTTTGAACGAGCATGCCTGTTGTAATTAAGCCTTCAAGGTGAGACTTAAATGCGTGTTCGAGTGTGTGCCAGCCCGTGGGTGCATAGCCGATTTGATAACGTTTAATCACATCGCTACTAAGGCCTCTATTTTTTAAATATAAAGCAGCGGGGTGTTCGTCAGATGCTTGTAATTTATTTTGATAAAAAACAGCCACCTGACTTAAAAGATCATAAAGCGGGAGGCTTTTAATATGCGAGCGTGTTGCTTGTTTATCTCGAGGTACTTCAAGGCCTGCACGTGCGGCAAGTGTTTCAATGGCTTCAGGAAAATCTTGATTTAAATAGCTCATGACAAAACTAATCACATTGCCACTCACGCCGCATCCAAAGCAGTGATAAAATTGTTTTTTTGCGATTACATTAAATGAAGGCGTTTTTTCATCATGAAAAGGGCAGCATGCCGCATGGCTTGTGCCTAGTTTTTTGAGGGGGACGTAGCTATCAATAAAATTAACGATGTCTGTTTTTACGAGTAGTTCGTCAATAAATTGTTGTGGAATTAAGCCGCTTTTCACTGAAGCTTGGCTTTAATCAAAGCGCTAACAGCCGCCATATCTGCACGCCCTTGCGTACGTGGCTTTAAGTAGGCCATGATTTTACCCATGTCTCGCATGGATGCGGCGCCTGTCTCATAGAATGCTTCAGTAATGAGCGCATCAACTTCAGCTTCTGAAAGGGGTTCAGGCAGATAGCGTTTAATTAAAGTCAGCTCAAATTTTTCTTGTTCTGCTAAATCATCGCGTTTGGCAGCTTCGTATTGCGTGATAGATTCTTGGCGTTGTTTCGCAAGTTTATCAAGAATAGTCAGTACGCGCGCGTCGTCTAGCTCAATACGTTCATCAACTTCAATTTGCTTCATGGCCGCCGTAACGAGACGTAGTGCATTGACTGTGCGCTGTTCGCGCGCACGCATAGCGTCTTTGAGTTCGGTCTCAATACGGGTTTTAAGGCTCATAATTATCGTCTTATCGTCGGCGTTTGTTGATTTTTTTAGAAATCGTTTCGCGTGAGATTTTTTTCAAGTGACGTTTAACCGCAGCAGCTTGCTTACGTTTACGCTCAGCCGTTGGTTTTTCGTAAAACTCACGACGACGTAATTCGGTTAGTATTCCAGCTTTCTCGCAAGAGCGCTTAAAGCGGCGAAGTGCATATTCAGGGTTTTCGCCTTCTTTGACGCGAACTGTAGGCATTCAAGAGTCCTCTTTATCTAATTTAATATCTAAATGTAAGTTTAATTTTTAAAAACAGCATTTAAAAAAAGCAACAAGGCCGCATTTTAGTGGGAGTTGGCTGCTGAGTCAAGGGTCTTGCTGTGTATCTTGCATGGCATTGACATGCACGTCTTTTTTTTGCATTGTTTTGTGCAATTTGCGTGCTAGAAAATTGTCTATGTTGATACAAAACCATATTAAAATATTTAATTTCAGTCGAGGTATTTAATCAATGAAAAAAAAATTGAATGTGCGCTGGGCACGGATAATGGCTATGAGTGTATTTCTTTTCGTATCGAATTTGAATTTAACAGCTATTAATTTAGCGCTTCCTGAGATTAGGTCTGCATTACATGTAGAGATGATGGTTATTCAGTGGGTGATGAGTGCATACATGATAGCAGCAGGTCTTTTGATGATATCCGGCGGCCGTTTGAGTGATCGGTTTGGCGCACCTAATTTATTTTTATGGAGTCAGTTGCTTTGGTGTGTGTCATTGCTTGGTTCAGCATGTGCTCCGTCTATTGAATGGTTAATCATCGCGCGAATTATAGGAGGTATTGCTTTTGCGTTTGGTTTACCTGCAAGTATGGTGATTTTAATGCGTGCTTTTCCTGAAGAAAAATTACATATCCCAGTCAGTATTAATATGGTTATTACAGGGTTTGCGCAAGCCATTGGTCCAACCCTTTCGGGTTATGTCTTGACGCATTTAGGATGGCGCTGGATGTTTGGCCTTAATCTCCCTTTGGTATTTTTTGCATTGTGTGTAAGTGTGCTCCTTCCTTCGGAGCGTGTGGTGAATTCAAAGACAAAAGGGGGGGGTAGAGCGCTTTTTTATAACCGTATATTTGTATTAATGAATGTTCTGCGTGCCTTGTTTCAGTTGATTTATTTTGCGTTATTTTTTGCTTTGCCGTTTTATTTTTTTGATAGATTAAATTTGAGCCCAATTGATGCAGGTTTATTGATGCTATGTTTAACGCTGACCTTTGCATTGACGGCACCTCTCATTGGTCAATTAGCTAAACGATGGGGCGAGCCAAGTTTTATTACCTTGGGTTTTGTATTACAAGGATTGGTTTTTTTTATCCTTGGAAATTTTACTGCACAAATGACGATTGGATGGCTTGTGGTCGTACTGATGTTAACCGGGTTTTCCGCGGCCTGTATTTATAGTATTTCAACGATAGTAGCGCTTCGTGTGATTTCACCTGATAGAAAAGGACTCGCGACGGGTGTTTTTTTTACGAATGCATTAATAGGTAGTGCGTTGGGTGTTACTTTAGGTGGTTTTATTCTTCAGCACTATACGTTCGCTACTATGATGTTCGTCGGTAGTGTTATTGCTTGTTTAGGGGGGTATTTATCTTTGTATCAATGGGTTCAAGTACCTATATTAAATCGTGTTTTAATGGGCCGTGATTCGCTTGCCAGGGCTATTGATAAGAATACTTGAAACAAATCTTAGTTGCTTTTATAATGCGCACTTAAATTATTTGTTATGGGTTGAAAATCAAATGTTAATGTTTACAGGGTTTACTAACAATTATCCTTTTGAAGAAAGAGAGGTGGCTTATCTACTGGTTTCTGACCTTCCAGAGGATACCGACGAGCTAAAAAAGAGTAAAATATTAGCACTTGAAGAATTTATTGTGGTGGAAGAAGGAGTGGCCTTTACGCATACAGGTCTTAGGCGCTCACGCTGGTTAGATGCGGCGAAAAGCTTACTAGCGTCCTTAAAAACTCTAACTCTAGATGACTTACAATCGGTGGCGCAAGATGTAGCATGGGTGATGCCATCGCTGACACTATAACAAGAGGGGTATTTATTGAAGCAGGGTGTTAATTTAGATGCGCTTGTCCTGTTAAATTAAGTTTGATTTAAGCTTGCATTGAATTTAGTATGCGCGGCAACTTTAAACTTCAGGAAGAAATATAAATGCCAGGAATTAAGCAACTCATCAAACCCTTAAGTACGCTTGCGACCATGGACGTATTTTCAAAGTTAGATTCAGCCCCAAAAGCTCAAAACGAAGTCCGAAATACGCAAGAACCCTCATGGCTTAAATCTCAGCATAAAGAAAGCGATTATTCTAATTCTTCGCTCTTAGCAGATATTTACATTTCTGAGAACGGAGCAGAGGGATATCAGGATTTTTTAAAAGAAACTGCGAGAAAACGTAAAGAAGCAGAAGCACAAGAAGCAAAAGCAAAAGAAAATTTAATCACAGAAATAACCCCAGACATAACTGCAAAAGTAATCGCAGAACAACGATTGAAAGCAATATCGCCTGTTGATGGCCGTTATGCGCGTGCAACGCTTCCCTTATCAGAATATATGAGTGAATCTGCTCTGATTAAATACCGCGTTAAAGTTGAAGTAGAATATTTTAAAATTTTATCGCGTAACGCATCTATTCTTGGGTGCCCTGCATTATCAATAGCTGAAGAAAAATTTCTTGATGCTTTAGTCTCTGACTTTAATATAGCAGATGCTCTGCGAGTCAAGGCAATAGAAAAAACGACCAATCATGATGTCAAAGCCGTTGAGTATCTTTTAAAGGAAAAGTTTAAATCTTCCCCGTCTCTTGAAAAGCTATCTGAATTTATTCATTTTGGACTGACATCCGACGATACGAACAACTTAGCATATGCTTTAATGCTTAAAGACGTTCAAAACAACGTGATCATACCTAAACTAACCAAGCTGATTGATAAGCTCTCAGCAATGGCTAAAGAAAACATGGATGCTGCTATGTTGTCTCGAACGCATGGCCAAGCCGCCACGCCCACCACGATGGGTAAAGAACTGTCTAATTTTAAAATGCGTTTAGAAGACGCGAAAGCCAATCTTGAAGCACAACGATTTTTCGGTAAAGCGAATGGCGCCGTTGGTAATCATAATGCCTCAGTTTTTTCTTACCCGGGCGTTGACTGGCGGGCATTAGAAAAAACATTTGTAGAAGAAACATTAGGGCTTACGCAGAATACACACACCACGCAAATAGAACCACATGATTGGGTAGCAAAGCTTAGTCATTCCAAGGTAGAGCTTAATACTATTTTAATTGATTTGAGCCAGGATATATGGAGATATATATCTGATGGCTACTTTAAGCAACATGTTAAGGCCAATGAAGTTGGTTCATCTACCATGCCGCATAAAGTGAACCCTATTGATTTTGAAAATGCCGAAGGTAATTTAGGATTAGCCATTGCTTTATTTGAGTTTTTTGCAAGGAAACTACCCGTTTCACGCTTGCAAAGAGATTTATCAGACTCAACCGTTCTGAGAGCTTTGGCTGAAGCAGAGGGGCATGAGTTAATAGCCTTGGGCTCATTACTTAGAGGCTTAGCTAAATTAGAGGCTGATTGTGAGTTAATGGAAAAAGAACTGAGCACGCAATGGGTATTATTGGCAGAGCCAATACAAATGGTCATGCGACGTTATGCTGTTGATAAACCTTATGAAAAATTAAAAGCGTTAACCCGCGGACGTGGGAGGGATATCACGCAACAAGACATCCATGAATTTATTGACACGCTGACGGACGATTTGCCAGCACATGAAATTATTAGATTAAAAGCATTAACACCTCAGACTTATCTGGGTTATGCCAAAGAATTAACAGTAGAAACAGTCGCAGCTACTGGAAATGTAACCAAGCTATCAATGTTTGGGGCGGGAGGAGTGCTTACGGAGGATAATAAGCGTTCAGCAGTAGATAGTGCGCTTACTTCAACAGCACTACCACAACAGTAATCCCAGCAAGAGGCAGCAGCAGAGGATATTAATTTTAAATTATCTCTGATAAACTAGCCTCGTCTTTTCAAGCCTTGCGCCTAACAAAGGAATAAATTTGGGCGCATGCGCATTTGGTAAACAAGGAGCAGGTCTTGAACACGAATAGTCTGGGGTTAATAGTGAATAAAGAAAGACGTTTAAATGCTGCGATACAACCTTGGTTAGTTTGTCTTGCCGCGTCATTGTTTTTTTTCTATCAGTTTGTTCAAGGCAACATGTTTGCCTCTATTGCTGATCATGTGATGCGCGATTTTGGTATAGAAGCCAATAAGCTCATGTATTTATCTAGTGTATATTATCTCGCCAATGTCGTATTTTTACTGGTCGCAGGTATTTTGCTTGATAGGCTCTCGATTAAGAAAACCCTTGTGGTTTCCATGTTTTTTTGTATGCTCAGCACGTTTATTTTAGCCTATACCACGAATTTTACGCTTGCTTTAATCTGCCGGTTTGTTGCAGGGGTTACGAGTGCTTTTTGTTTTTTAGGGCCTGTCAGGCTCGCAACGCGTTGGTTCCCGCCGAAAAAAATGGCGATGATTACAGGCGTGATTGTCACCATGGCAATGACCGGCGGTTTGGTTGCACAGTACCCAATGACACAATTAGTGCTGCATTTAGGATGGCGTGGCGCAGTGCTTGATGTCGCATGGCTTGGTTTAGCCATGTTATTGCTTATGGTGTGGTTCATTGAAGACAAGCCGCCCGGTTATGAAGAACCTAAGCATCAAATTCTTCCAATGAAAACGGTTTGGAAGGGTTGCATGCATTTTCAGCCGCTTTTATCAGGGCTGTATACGAGTTTAATGAATTTACCGATTGCGGTGCTTGGAGCTGCAATGGGAAAATTATATTTAATGCAGCGACTCAATGTGTCACAGCCTGAAGCCTCTATGGTGAATGGAATGTTATTTTTAGGGGCGATGCTTGGTGGGCCTTTAATTGGATTTTTCTCTGATAAATTAGGGCGTCGTTTGTTCCCGATGCAGCTTGGTGCGATGGTGTCGCTTTTAATCGTCTTATTTATTTTATACGCCAATGTGTCGTTGCATATGATGGGTTTTTTGTTTTTCTTGTTAGGCTTTACCACCATGGCGCAGGTGATTAGTTATGCCTTAGTGGCCGAGAGTGCATCCCCTGTGATGATTGCGACGTTGATGAGTGTGGTTTCTATTTTGACCCAAGGTGGATATACCGTTTATCAAAATATTTTCAGTGCAATTTTGGTGCGAACTGGTGGTGTTGAGTTGATTGAAGGCACGCCTATTTATCCAATTGAAGCTTATCAAACAGCCGCATTGATTTTACCTGCAGCGTTTCTTATTTCGTTTCTCTTAGTGTTTTTCTTGAAAGAAACGTTTGCTAAACCACAACAAACAGAGGCCTAATATGCCAAAAGCAATGCCACGAGCTTGTGTTTTGTTAATGGATTCTTTAGGCATTGGCGCAAGTAGCGACGCCGCAAAATATGGTGATGAAGGCGCGAATACATTCGGACATATTTTAAGTGCTTATAAAAAACCATTAAAGCTTCCAAATTTGACGCGGCTTGGGCTTTATCACGCAGCGGTTTTGAGTGCTGGTGATAATGTATTTGATACCTCAACTTTATCCAAACCTGAAAGCCAGTATGGCTATGCTGTAGAGCAGAGCTTAGGTAAAGACACGCCGAGCGGGCATTGGGAGCTTGCAGGTGTTCCGGTGCGTTTTGAGTGGGGATATTTTCCTGAAACAACCCCTTGTTTTCCACCTGAGTTAATTAAAAATTTTGTTAAACGCGCAAATATACCCGGTGTGTTAGGTGATATGCATGCCTCTGGTACTGATATTTTAAAAGCACTTGGTGAGGCACATCAACAAACCGGCAAGCCAATTGTTTATACGTCCGCCGATAGTGTTTTTCAGATTGCAGCACATGAAGAAACCTTTGGGCTTGAGCGCTTATACGAGCTATGTGAGATTGTACGTGAATTAGTCGATGCTTATCATATTGGACGAGTGATAGCACGGCCCTTTATAGGCGAGCCAGGTGCTTTTAAACGCACAGGTAATCGACGAGATTACTCAGTTCTACCGCCTAAAAAAACACTGTTAGATTATTTGAATCAAGCAGGACGCGAAGTGATTGCAATCGGTAAAACAGCAGATATTTTTGCGCACCAAGGTCCAACACAAGTGATTAAAGCAGATGGTAATATGGCGCTATTTGATGCAACGCTCAAAGCCATGAAAACAGCACCGCCGGGTAGCTTAATATTTACTAATTTTGTAGATTTTGACTCTTCATATGGGCACAGGCGAGATGTAGAAGGCTATGCCAAAGCGCTTGAGGCATTTGATGCGCGTCTGCCTGAATTAGAAGCGTTATTAAAAGCAGATGATTGTGTTTTAATTTCGGCTGATCATGGTTGTGATCCGACTTTTCCTGGAAGCGACCATACCCGTGAACATGTGCCGGTTTTATGGTTTGGCCCTAAGGTTCAAACACAATCCATTGGTCGACGTGAAAGCTTTGCAGATATGGGAAAAAGCTTAGCGACGCATTTGGGTGTCGATGCAGACATAGAAGGCACTTCTTTTGCTTTATCCAGTTAAGTTTTTAGCGTATTGCAAGCAATTTTCGCTGACGCTTACGTCACTGCGTAAAGCGGTATTATATGCCTTATGGCAAACGAATAAGCCTTTAAAAGCTTATGATATTTTAGAAGTGCTACTTGATGAGCAACCTAATGCAACAGCTTCTGCCGTATATCGCGCATTAGGCTTTTTTGTGGATGCCGGTATGCTCCATAAAATCGACTCGATTCAGGCGTATGCTTTATGTAATACACCTGATGTTCATATTTGTTCGGAGGTATTGATGGTGTGTGCTAGTTGCCGAGATGTCCGAGAATTGCAAGATGTGATGGTTCGAGAAGCGGTCACGCGTTTGGCAGATATGGATGCATTTAAACTAAGCCATGAACCGATTGAACTGCGTGGAACGTGTGCTGTTTGTGCACAGAAATAATTACTGCAATTAATGATTTTGTGTTGATTTTTCAAAAAACATCCCCATTTAATAATCATGAAATAAATAAAATTAATCTTTTTAATATTTTTAATATTTGGAGCTGTTTTGGAACAATTTCGTGGAACAACTATTTTGTCAGTCAGAGACGGAAAACAAGTCGTGATTGGTGGCGATGGCCAGGTGAGCCAGGGCAGTACTGTCATGAAGGGCAATGCGCGTAAAGTACGGCGTTTGTATCAAGACAAAGTGATTGCAGGCTTTGCAGGCGGTACGGCAGATGCATTTACTTTATTTGAGCGTTTTGAAAGTAAGCTTGAATTGCATCAAGGCCACTTGGTGCGTGCCGCAGTTGAGCTCGCTAAAGATTGGCGAACAGATAAAATGCTACGTCGGCTAGAAGCATTATTGGTTGTGGCTGATGCTAAAGCGTCTTTAATTATTACTGGAAATGGTGACGTGATTGAGCCTGAAGATGGATTAATGGCAATTGGCTCTGGTGGGCCGTTTGCACAGGCTGCAGCACGCGCCATGATAGAAAACACGAAATTATCACCGCTTAAAATTGTAGAAAAAGGTTTAAACATTGCTGCTGATATATGTGTTTATACCAATCATAATTTGACCATTGAAAAATTGGATGTGAATCATGGCTAGTACAGTACAGGAAATTATTAAAATGCCAGAAACAGTAATTACTTCTCGTAGCGAGATGACACCCCGAGAAATTGTTGAAGAATTAAATAAATACATTATTGGGCAAGATGATGCAAAACGCGCTGTTGCGATTGCATTGCGTAACCGCTGGCGTCGAATGCAAATCAAAGATGCTGATTTGCGTGCTGAAATCATGCCTAAAAATATTTTAATGATTGGGCCAACAGGCGTAGGTAAAACCGAAATTGCAAGACGTTTGGCGCGCCTTGCCGATGCACCGTTTATTAAAGTCGAGGCCACAAAATTTACAGAAGTCGGGTATGTGGGGCGTGATGTTGAGTCGATTATTCGTGATTTAGCAGATATTGGGTTTAAGCTTGCACGTGAAAATGCGATGAAAAAAGTTGAGCAACAAGCAGAAGATGCAGCAGAAGAGCGCGTACTTGATGCTTTATTGCCACCGACTGAAGGCGAAAAACCACGTGATTCATCAGCAAGACAAAAATTTCGAAAACAATTACGAGAAGGTGATTTAGATAATCAAGTCATAGAAATTAGTATCTCTTCATCACCTGTTGGCATTGAAATCATGGCGCCTCCTGGCATGGAAGAGATGACCAATCAGTTGCAATCCATGTTTCAACAAGTCGGCTCTGAAAAAACAAAACGCCGTGAATTGCCGATTCATAAAGCAATGAAAGTCTTGCGTGAAGAAGAAGCCGCCAAATTAATTAATGATGAAGAGATTAAATTAAAAGCCATTGAATCGGTTGAACAAAACGGTTTTGTATTTATTGATGAAATCGATAAAGTCGCAAAACGTGCTGAACAAAGCGGTGGTGGTGATGTGTCTCGTGAAGGGGTACAGCGTGATTTACTGCCTTTGGTTGAAGGTTCATCTGTTTCAACGAAACATGGCGTGATTAAAACAGACCATATTTTGTTTATTGCATCCGGTGCATTTCATGTTTCAAAGCCTTCTGATTTAATTGCAGAACTTCAAGGCCGCTTGCCAATTAGAGTAGAGCTGAAAGCCTTAACTGTTGAAGATTTCATTAGAATTTTAACAGAGCCCTATGCATCGCTGACCGAGCAATATTCAGCATTGATGGCAACAGAAGGTGTTAAACTAAGCTTTGATAAAAGTGGGGTTAAACGCATTGCAGAGGTGGCTTGGCAGGTAAATGAGCGCACTGAAAACATTGGTGCACGACGCTTATATACCGTCATGGAACGTTTACTTGAAACAGTCTCGTTTGAAGCAACCGATAAATCAGGTGAAGCTGTCAAAGTCACGCGAGATTATGTACAAAAGCATTTGGGCGCCTTGGTCGAAGATGAAGATTTAGCACGTTATATTTTGTAGTAGTTTGTGAGGAAGATGTAAGATGTTGGGTGTAAAATTTTTAAAGTCTGGGGCACGTATAAACTTGCCTCAGATTGTTAAGCGGTCAATTTTCTTCATAGGCGGTAGCATAGATAAAACCATGATAGAGATCATGGATAATCTTTATCATGATAAATATAGAGACGCGCGTTGGATAGAAACGAGCGCTGTTCGTATGATAGAGAAAATGAGACAAAAAGGAGCCTCACTCGAAGAAGCATCAAATGCATTAAAAGATGATCCAAGAGTTGCTTTGATTGCACTAGAGGAGGATGGCGCTAATCTTAAATATACTTCAGTTAGGTTCAGATCTGATTATTGGTATGTTTATACGGCATTGAAAACTGATGGTTTAGCAATTAAATACGCATTAGGTGAATTAAGATATAACAAAAATCTTTTTCTTAAAGCAGTAAAACAAACTGGCCTAGCACTTGAACTCGCACCCAATGAATTAAAAAATGCCCCCGAAGTTGTTTTGGCGGCGGTAAGTCAGAATGGCTTGGCACTTAAATTTGCCTCAAAAGAATTACAAGCAAATGATGAGATTGTTGAGGCGGCGGTAAGTCAAAATGGTAAGGCACTTAAATTCGCATCAGATTTATCAAAAAATGACAGCGTGATTGCTCTTTCTAAGCAAGGCTTGTTTTCTCATTCTGTCACTTTCAAGCGCCCTGTATTAGCCGAGTCGCCTAGCAATTCCTTCCAAAAATAAACATGAATGATAATCCCATTTTGTTTGAAAAATGAAAAATACCTCTGACCCCGCAGATTTTAAACTTTGAAAGGCACATGTTACATGTTTAAAGCAGAACAAATTACGAAAAAGACGTTACTTATTTATACGGTTATTCTTATATCCTGCAGAGAGAATATATTATTAAACAACAGCGCTGTAGATGAAGAAAAAGAAAAAATAGAATTAACATTAGACTTTATGCTGCGTTGTAATTTGAACCTGATAAATTTGCTGCCCCTTGAAACAAATTTGTCGATGCTATGTCATCAAAATAAAAGGCGGCGTAGTCTGCTTTTAGATGCTCATGAAAAATTATTACTTCATGACGTTGATAATAATGATATTGAATTTAATATGTTTGATTACTATCAAGCAGTTGCTGAAAACTTAAAGACAAAATATCCATTTGCTATCTATGATATTTATTTGTCAGAAAGATATGAACGCGCTTTTGCTTATGCCAAACTGTCGGTGATTGCGTTATTACTGCTGGCTTACAATTTACTTGCTGAAGAATATCCAACTGAGCTAATTTATGTTGCACTGCCATTCAGTGTTTTTTTATGTATGAATGTATCTTTTTTGTCGGCTGTAACAAAAGACATTATGACGCGGGAAGAAAATAATTTTTTATTTACAGAGCGTTTAAATACAAAGCCTAGTGCTTCAATTTATCATCTATGGTTTAATCAACCGCTTCAAACGTTTCATGATAAAAGCTTGGGAGAAGCGCTGCAGCTTGAACTTGAAAAAGGCATGCAGCCAACCGCTTGTTTTTAAAAATCATCGTCACGGTGATCGGTCGCTAAATAAGTATACATCGTGGGTACAATGAATAAAGTAAAGCCGGTACCAATTAAAAGCCCGGTTGAAATCACAAGGCCTATATCAAAGCGGCTGACAGCACCTGCACCTGACGCAATCAGTAGCGGCAGCACACCAAACACCATGGCCGCCGTGGTCATTAAAATAGGCCTTAGGCGAATGCTCGCAGCTTCTTCAACGGCTTCGCGTTTATTGAGTTTTTTAGTGCGCTGCAAGTGATTCGCAAAATCAACGATTAGAATACCGTGTTTGCTGATTAAGCCAATTAAAGTAATTAAACCCACTTGGGTATAAATATTAATTGTTGCAGCGCCTAGATTCAGTGGAATCAATGCGCCACACAGTGACATCGGTACACTGATTAAAATAATAAGCGGATCTCGAAAGCTTTCGTATTGTGCTGAAAGCACTAAAAATATAATAATAATCGATAAGAAAAAGGCAAAAATAAGTGCGTTGCCTTCTTGCATAAACTGCCGTGACTGCGCAGCATAATCAAACGTAAAGCCTTTCGGCAAGACTTCTTTGGCAGCTTCGTCTAAAAAGCTTAAACTTTCACCAAGGGTTGTACCGGGTGTCATTACACCGTGAATGGTTGCAGCATTCAGTTGCTGAAAATGCGTAATGGCATTGGGTTTTGTTTTTTCAATTGGCGTAATAATAGTCGAAAGCGGCACCATGGTATTATTAATGGTTTTAATATAAATTTGACCGAGTTGTTCTGCGGTCATTCGAAAGTGTCTGGAAAGCTGAGGAATCACTTGGTAGCTTCGGCCTTCAAGATTAAAATAATTAATATAACCGCCTGAGAGTGCACTGCTTAAAGTATTTCCAATTTTTTTCATATCTAGGCCTAAATCAGCAGCTTTAGCGCGATTTATTTGTAATTCAACTTCGGGCTGATTAAATTTAAGGCTGTTATCTAAGTAAATAAATAAGCCGCTATTTTGGGCTTTATTCATGAGTTTGTTAGATACATCTAATAAGCTTGCAAAATCATTACTGGTTTTTATAACAAATTGAACAGGCGTACCACCACCAGCACCTGGCAAAGATGGCGGAATCACTGCAAAGTTTTTCATGCCTGGAATGGTATTTAATGCTTCTTGAAGAGGTTTTTTCATTGTAAATTGCGAGATGCTTCGCTTATCCCAAGGTTTGAGTACAATGCCAGAGATTGGGGAGGAGGGTTTGTTCACAGTAAAATAATGCGCTGTTGCAGGAAAGCTTTGAAATATTTTCTCGAACGGTTTGGTGAAGGCCTCGACGTATTCTAAAGTGGCTGATTGTGGTGGGGTGCCTATCACAAAAAAGAAGCCTTGGTCTTCTTCAGGGGCTGTTTCGCTTGGGGTTTTTAGATATAAATAAGGCAAAATCAACAACACAACAGCTGCAAATACGAGCATAATTTCGCGTGTATCGAGTAGCTTATGCAGCCAATATTTATATTTTAAACGTAAAGTTTTAAAAATTTCCTCAACTTTTTTTGACAGTGGACCATCACTCATATCAGGCGTTAAGATTTTCGAGCACATCATGGGCGATAAAGTGAGCGCTATTATCCCTGAGATAATCACGGCTGATGCAAGCGTAAATGCAAATTCTTTAAATAAAGCGCCAGTGAGGCCTGTCATAAAACCAATGGGCGCATAGACAGCAGCAAGCGTGATGGTCATTGCAATGATAGGCGTTGCAATTTCACGTGCGCCTACCATGGCGGCGTCAAAAGGTGTTTTACCGGCTTCAATATGCCGATGCACGTTCTCAACGACCACAATCGCATCATCCACCACAAGTCCAATGGCGAGTACAAAAGCAAGCAGGGTCAGTAAATTAATCGAGTAGCCCAAGAAAAACATAAATGTACACACACCAATCAAAGACAATGGAATCGTCACGACTGGAATCAGCACAGAACGCAAAGAGCCTAAGAAAAGAAAAATCACAATAATTACAATTACAGCAGCCTCAACTATGGTTGAAACCACTTCATGAATTGATGCACGAATAAAATCGGTTGCATCATAAACCACAGTGCCTGTCAGTGACGGCGGAAATTGTGTTGTAAGTTGTTCAAATGATTTGCGTACTTGCGTAATTACATCAAGCGGATTCGCACTGGGTGTTGGGGTAATACCAATAAAAACGGCTTTTTTCCCGTCAAATATGACAGAACTATCATAATTTTGAGAGCCTAATTCAACGCGTCCAATATCACGCAGGCGAATAATTGAGCCATTGTTATTGCGAACAATAATTTGACTAAATTGTTCAGCATTACTTAAATCAGTACTGGCACGAATACTCACGGCGACATATTCACTTTTAGTACGACCCGCAGCGGTTAAAAAATTATTATTTTTAAGCACGCGTGAAACATCAGCAGGGGATACGTTGAGTGCCGCCATTTTATTAGGATTTAGAAAAATCCGCATGGAATACACTTGCCCACCTAAAATATTAGCTTTTGAAACCCCTGTAATCGTTTCGAGCTGGGGTTTGACCACACGCGTTGCATAGTCTGTGATTTGTTGTGGGGTCATGTCCGGGCTATTTAAGCTTAAATATAATAAATCAGTAGCAGTATCCGAGCTTTTCACAATCACGGGGTCTTGTGATGCTTCAGGCAGTTGATTTAATGTTTGTTGGACTTTACTCATAACATCAGTAAAAGCCACTTGTGAATCAAAGCCTAATTTAATATTAAGTGTAATCGTACTGGTGCCGAGTGTACTTGATGAGGTCATGTAATCAACGCCTTCAGCACTTGCAACAGCACTTTCAAGTGGCGTTGTAATAAAGCCTGCAATCAGATTAGCATCCGCACCAGGATAGTGTGTGGTGACCGTAATCACGGTATTATCCATTTTAGGATGTTCTCTAATCGAGATATTTAAGAGCGAGTTAATCCCAAACAATAAAATCAGCAAGCTTACAACGCTCGCAAGCACAGGACGTTTAATATATAAATCAGTAAAGCGCATGGTTTTACTCGCTTAAATTAGATGTGTTTTTGCTGGTATTGAGCGGATAATGATTATTAATCACAACATGTGTGCCGTCTTGTAATTTAACTTCGCCAGCACTCACCACATGATCGCCTGCTTTAAGGCCTTTGGTGATGACGATTTGATTACCTTGTTCGTCCCCCGTGGTAACAAATACGCGTTTAACCGTGAGTTCTGGCGTGATGAGAAAAACAGAATCGCCATAAAGGCTGTATGAAATAGCTGTTGTTGGGAGTACTAAAGATTTAGACATAACCGGTTGCTCTATTTCAATCGATGCAAACATGCCGGGTAAAAAGGCATAGTTTTTAAGATGCGCTGCTTGGTTTTTTTGTGTATGACAGATAACTTCTGTGCGATTGGTATACGGTATTTTTTTTGTTTGAATAAGCTCAGATGGTTTTTTTTCAGAAAACACTTCAGAAGGACAATTTGCGATGGATGCTTGAATTTTTACGTTATGTGTTTGCGTATCTGCTTTGGCGTTAATAGCGGTAATTTTGCCTGCAAATAGCTTATTGGTGTCAGGTTCGACCGAGAAAAAAATGTTTTGGTCTAGATGAATTTTAGGTATTAATTGCTCTGGAATATGAAATTCAAGAAACAGCGGATCAAGGGATTGCAACGTCACTATTTTTGTTTTTCCGGGGGTGACATATTGGCCTAAATTGACCAAACGAATCCCAAGACGCCCTGCACAAGGTGTTCTAATATGTTTGTGACGAATATTAGCTTCTGTTTGTTCAACTTTCGCGAGCGCTTCTAGCATTTCTGCTTTGGCTGAATCAACTTCTGATTGCGACGTTGCGTTTTTTTTCATGAGCTGCGCTTGGCGCTTATAATTGACTTTTTGAAGGGTTAAATTAGCCTGATTTGATTTTAGCGTGGCTTGATCAATACTGTCTTCAATATCAACAAGCAACACATCTTTTTTGACGGATTCGCCCGATGTAAAATGAATGGCTGTAATATTGCCTGTGCTTTCAGAATTAATATCAACGCCGTTTACTGCGACAAAGGCACCTACAGCATGTAAATTGGGTTGCCAGTTTTCTTCTTTCACAGTAACAGATGCCACAGAAACGGCAGGTGGTTTATAGTGTTTAAAAAAATAAGAGAGCGCTATTTTTTTGCTGATATTAAAAAGAATCAGGCCGCCAAATACAATGCTGAGCCCAATAATCATCAGTGTCATTGGTTTTTTTCGTGACAAAAATGTTTTGCATGCTGTGAGCATCGGCTATCCCTTAGGCCAGATTATTTTTATTTTTTGATGTTACAGTGGATGATTTAGCTTGTCGATTGTATTTGGGGCAGGCGCTGAAAAGTGAACTTGATATCTATTGATATTAAGTTCAAGTTGATATCAATAGATACCAACTCAACACGCCCTAACAAGTTGTATTTATTGTTTTGCTGCTTCAAAAATAAGTGCATGTTCTTTAAGGCTGACTGTAATTGTCTCGCCTGGTTTAAATACGCCTTTGAGTAAATCTTCAGCCAGAGGATTTTCAAGCTGTTGCTGAATCGTGCGTTTCAAGGGCCTTGCGCCATAAACGGGATCAAAACCTGCTGTGGCAATATGCGTTAATGCATCGGGTGTTATTTCAAGCTGAATATCTTGTGCGTGTAATCGCGCTTTTAAATGCTCAATTTGAATAGACGCAATATCCGCAATTTGTGATTCACTGAGCGCATGGAATACAACACTTTCATCAATACGATTAATAAATTCAGGACGAAATTCTTGGGCTACTAATTCCATCACAGCGGCTTTGGTTTTATCGTAATCTTTATCAGCACTCATTGCTTGAATAAGATGTGAGCCTAAATTGGATGTCATTACGATGACGGTATTTCTAAAATCAACCGTGCGGCCTTGGCCATCCGTGAGCCTGCCGTCGTCTAACACTTGAAGCAAAATATTAAAGACATCGGTATGTGCTTTTTCAATCTCATCGAGCAATATCACAGAATAAGGCCTGCGTCTGACAGCTTCTGTAATATAGCCGCCTTCTTCATAGCCGACATAGCCAGGAGGTGCACCGATTAGGCGTGCAACCGAGTGTTTTTCCATGAATTCAGACATATCAATCCGTACCATGGCGTCTGGTGTATCAAACATAAACGTTGCGAGTGCCTTACAAAGCTCGGTTTTTCCGACCCCTGTAGGCCCCAGAAACAAAAACGAGCCGATAGGGCGATTCGGATCTGATAAGCCAGCACGTGCGCGCCTAATGGCGTTAGATACTGCTTCAACCGCTTCGTTCTGGCCAATCACTTGTTTGTGTAATACAGATTCCATTTGAAGTAATTTTTCTTTTTCGCCTTCGAGCATTTTAGCAACAGGAATACCGGTCCATTTAGAAACCACTTCGGCAATTTCTTCCTCTGTTACTTTGTTGCGTACCAATTTAGTTTCTGCTTGTTCTGTACTTGCTGCATCAACTAATGCTTTTTCAAGTTCAGGAATGCGGCCATATTGCAGTTCAGACATACGGGTTAAATTACCAGCGCGTCTTGCTGATTCCATCTCAAGCTTAGCTTGTTCTAAGTTTTCTTTAATTTGTGTGGTGCCTTGCAAGCTTGCTTTCTCAGCTTTCCAGATATCTTCGAGATCAGCATATTCTTTTTCGAGGGTATTAATATTTTTTTCTAAATCTTTGAGGCGTTTTTTAGAGGCATCGTCGGATTCTTTTTTGAGGGCTTCACGTTCTATTTTAAATTGAATTAAACGCCGGTCGAGTTTATCCATGGATTCAGGTTTTGAATCAATTTCCATACGAATCAGGCTACCTGCTTCATCGATTAAATCAATCGCTTTATCAGGCAATTGCCTATCGGTAATATAGCGATGCGAAAGCGTTGCAGCAGCAACGATAGCAGGGTCTGTAATTTCAACACCATGATGCACTTCATAGCGTTCTTTAAGGCCACGTAAAATCGCAATCGTATCTTCAACGTTAGGTTCATTGACTAAAACTTTCTGAAAACGTCGTTCGAGCGCTGCATCTTTTTCAATATTTTGGCGATATTCATCAAGTGTTGTCGCACCAATACAATGCAGCTCGCCACGGGCAAGTGCTGGTTTTAGCATGTTCCCTGCATCCATTGAGCCTTCGGCTTTACCAGCACCTACCATGGTGTGAATCTCATCGATAAATAAAATCACTTGGCCTTCTTGTTTTTCCAGGTCTTTGAGTACGCCTTTGAGGCGTTCTTCGAATTCCCCTCTGAATTTAGCGCCTGCAATCAAAGCGCCCATATCAAGCGATAATAAGCGTTTGTTTTTTAAGCCTTCGGGTACTTCGCTATTAATAATACGTTGTGCTAAGCCTTCAACAATAGCGGTTTTACCAACCCCTGGTTCTCCAATCAGAACCGGATTATTTTTTGTGCGGCGTTGCAGCACTTGAATGGTGCGACGAATCTCATCATCGCGCCCAATCACAGGATCAAGCTTGCCTTGCTCTGCACGCTCGGTTAAATCGAGCGTGTATTTTTCAAGGGCTTGGCGTTGTTCTTCGGCATTCGGGTCGTCAACGGCTTCACCGCCTCGAATCTCATCAATGGCTTGTTCGATGGCTTTTTGATTAGCACCTGCAGCGACTAATAATTTACCAAGTCCAGAGCTAGATTTTTCCATGGCAGCCAGTAAAAACAATTCACTGGAAATATAATTATCTTTTCGTTTTTGGGCGATTTGGTCTGTAATATTTAAAAGCTGATTAAGCGAGTTAGAGACATGAACATCACCTGGCACACCGGAGACTTTTGGGAGCTTATCAAGAGCTTCATCAACAAGTGTACGAAGTTTAGATAAGTTCACGCCGGCTTTGGTTAGAAGCGGTCTGCAGCTGCCGCCTTGCTGATCTAAAAAAGCTTTCATCAAATGCTCAGGCTCAATGAAATTATTCTCGCGTCCGAGTGCAATTGATTGCGCGTCGGAAAGTGCTGTTTGAAATTTAGAAGTGAGTTTATCCATTCGCATATTTAGGGACCTATTTTTTTTAAATTATATTAATTTTAGACGCTCTCACGTAAAGTGTTAGTTATTGCTTAAAAAATCAAGTGGGTTCACATGAATAATTCACAAGAAGTACTTAATCAGCTAATTTTAGATCATTTAGTTGAACGTAAACGAAAGCGTGTGTGGCGTTGGGTATTACGTGGTGTATTCATATTATTTTTGGTGTGGACTTTTTATGGGGCTTTTATGTCGCATCGCTCTGATATTGCCGCGCGTGTTGGGTCACATGTAGGTGTGATTAATATTAAGGGCGAAATTACAGATAAACAAGCAGCAAGTGCTGAAAATTTTCAAGAAAGCCTTGAGCATGCGTATGAGAATAAAGGCTTAAAAGCATTAGTATTTCGAATTGACAGCCCAGGGGGCAGCCCTGTTCAGGCTGATTATATGTATGATGCTGTGCAGTATTATAAGAAAAAATATCCCGGTGTTAAAACCTATGCGGTTTGCATGGATATGTGTGCGTCAGCCGCTTATTATGTTGCGGCTGCAGCTGATGAAATTTACGCAGCTCCCTCAAGCATGGTCGGCTCTATCGGTGTGATTTATAACGGATTTGGTTTTGTGGATAGCTTAAATAAATTAGGCGCGACACGTAGAATGCAAACGGCAGGTAAAAACAAAGGCTTTCTAGACCCATTCACACCCGAAAAACCAGAAGATGTTGCGTATTTGCAGCGTATGCTGGACTTGGTACATCAGCAATTTATTGATAAAGTAAAAGCTGGTCGTGGCACGCGTTTAAAAGTAGATAACGAAACGTTTTCAGGATTATTTTGGACGGGTATTCAAGCCAAAGAGCGTGGTTTAATTGATGGCTTTGCAAGCACCGAATCGCTTGGGCGCGATGTAATTAAAGTCGATACGTTTGTTGATTACACCACAAAAGAAAATGTAATGGAGTTGCTTTCGAAAAATCTAGGCACGGAAGTTGCCAATAGGCTGCCAGCGGCAATGGGTTTAAAACCTGGGTTTCAGTAAGATAGAAGGCTAGGCCGTGTTAAAATTTAATGGCATTTGGTTAAGGTGTTTCTTTACCTAAGGTGAATGTTATGAACAAAAATAATGGAAAGTACAGGCGATATTTTGAGCGGTTAGCCATACCCCCAAAAAAAATCAATCAGATGTATTTAAATTGTTTAGCTTTAAGCATAATTTATTTTTTTTTAGATTTAAAATTAGCCATCTATTTTCATGAAAACGGTTTTTTGTTTTTTTGGGCTGAAAAAATAACAAAGCTTGGGCATGGTTTATTTATTCTTACGACCTTAGCTCTTTTTTTTGTGTATGCAAAAACACAAAATGATCAAAAACGGCTGGAATTAATCGTTAAGATTACCATTACGTTTCTTTTGGTCGCAGTTATTACGCATCTTCTAAAAATAAGTTTTACACGTGCACGCCCCATTATGTATTTCAAAGAAGGATTATACGGCTTTTATTTTTTTCATTTGTCTCATGATTATTCTTCTTTTCCATCAGGTCATACAATGGCAATTACTTCTCTTCTTTATAGTATGTCTAAGATATGGCCAAGGCTGCTTGTTTTTTTTATGACGCTTGCTTTTCTCATCGGATTTAGTCGTGTTATAGTTGGTGCGCATTACTTAAGTGATGTCGTTATGGGTTTTGCTCTTAGTATCTACTTGGTCGATCTTATAGGACTTTTCAATAAGCCCAATAATAATATTATGTTAGTACTTTTTATTTACTTCCCCTCATGTTTTATGTCCAGGCATATAAAAGATGGCCGGGATATTAAGGTGAAATAAATAAGCTATGAGTGGTATTTCACGGATTAGACCACGATGCAGTATTCTGATATTTGCATTGATATATTCTATTATTAATCTTGTTTTATATAACAGACCTTTAATTAAATATACTTTATCGCAACTTGATTATACTTCGTTTCATGGCATTTATATTCTTATTGAAGTCATAAGCTTACAAATACTATTACCTTTTTTATTGGTGATGGTCTTAGCACCTATAAAAGTTATGATTAAACCAATTTGTATTATATTTTTTATAATTAATGCCATAGGGTGTTACTTTATTGATTGCTACAATGTTATTTTAGATAAATCAATGCTTGGAAATATCTATAGTACAGATATTAACGAAGCATTCGCATTGTATGATCCTAAATTACTGATCTACATTTTTCTTTATGGCGTTATACCAGGCGTCGTGATAGCAAACATTAAGCTTTATCCATCGGCTTTATTAAAAAGAATTTGGGTGAGCGCTTTAAGCATCACACTCGTCGGCGTATTGGTCTTATCTGCCTCTCAAACTTGGCTTTGGTTTGATAAAAACTTTAAAATCATTGGTGGGTTATCCATGCCAATGTCATATATTGTCAATTCAATTCGATATTTTAATGCCTCGTCTTCATACCCTCGTGTTGAAACCAAACTGCCGGATACCTCGTTTAAAAATAATAACAAAACAATTGTTGTGCTTGTTATTGGTGAGTCTGCACGAAGAAGAAATTTTGCGCTTTACGGATATACGCGGGATACAAACCCCTATCTTAAACAAGATGATGTTGTCGCAATACAAAATGTAGATGCCTGTGCAACCTATACCACTAAGTCTATTCAATGCATCTTGTCACATTTAAAGCCTAATGCATTATGGGGCAATGCCAATACCTATGAACCCTTGCCAACCTATATTCAAAGACAGAATATCAATGTGCTATGGCGTAGTAATAATACAGGTGAGCCAACGCTACATGTCAATGAATATGAAAAAGCGAAAACGATAAAGCGTTCGTGTCATGGAAGTGCGTGTAATCAGCTTGCGTATGATGAAGTGCTTCTGTATCAATTAAAACAAAAAATACAACAAAACTTAGGGAATAATTATTTTGTTGTATTACATCAAACAGGTAGTCATGGCCCGCTTTATTCTCAAAAATATCCAGAAAAATTTGAGAAATTTCAACCGACATGCCAATCCGTTGATCTCCAAAAATGCACGTCCGAGGAGCTAATGAATGCCTATGATAATACGATTGTTTACACTGATTATATTTTACACGAAGTTATTACGACACTATCATCCTTTAAAAATCAATCGACTGTCATGTTATATTTATCTGATCACGGCGAATCTCTTGGAGAATCTAATTTTTATCTGCATGGCGCACCGAACAGTATTGCACCCAGTGAACAAAGAGAAGTACCTTTTATTGTATGGATGTCCGAGCGCTTTAAACAAGAGCATCATATAACAAATTCAGACCTTTCAAATGTATCAAATTATTCTTATAACGATATATTTTATTCAGTCATGGGCGCTTTTAATATGAAGAGTGATTTTTATAATCAACACTTTGATATTTTTGACAGGGCTTTGCTGTAACACACCCTAGTGCATCAAAACGCTCTTTTTGAAAAGACCATAAAACACCCATACTGTTCCCAATATGATACAATAAGCGTTAGCCACTCTAGGCGCGTCGTTTGTCGTTAATTCCTGGAGTTTTAGCATGTTATAAAAAACACAAGACATTCGGAGTAAGATATGCCTAAACATAGAAGAAAGAAAAAAAATCAAGCGGCCGCAGCTGCGGAAGAAGCTGTTTTTGAAAACAGTTGGCAGTTTAAAGAGGCCAAAGACTATATTAAAGCTGGGAAAACAAGCGAGCTTGAAACGTTGGTAGGTAAAAATCGCAGCATATTGAATGAACGTGGTGGGAAAGACGCTGGGACATTGTTGCACTATGCTTGTAGCATCTGGGGGCTTAATATCATGAAGACAAAAGTCAGTCCTGCTTATTTAAATCGTTTTCATAAGAATATTGCTTTTTTACTGAATAATAATGGTTCTAGTCTAGAAATAAAAAATAGCAATAACGATACGCCATTAATGATTATTGCAAAAAAAAATAGCAGCTTTAAAGTGCAGACTCAGGTAGAGAAAAATGATGAAGTGATTGAACTGTTTAATGAAGCCCTCCAAAAAATAGCTTTAAAGAAAACTGCTGAACCGGGGTATAGTGTTTTGGCCTACACTCGAAAGGACGGTAGTCATACTTTTGAAACACAAAAAGCAGAAGAGATTTCAGAGCAATTGGATAGCATCGTAGCACCCAATACCTCTGCAACAATTAGTATTTATTCTGCTACTGAAACAAGCCAATTTAAAGCAATTCAGCTTAGCATTAAAAAACTAGAGAACGCATTTGGTCTAACACTTAAATTAAACTGGTTGAGTGGCTCTGAGTTTAGTGTGGAAGCAGAAATGCCATGCGCTACGCTTTTTTATACTGAGTTAGAACCCCAATTAATTCAGGACGATGGCATCCGCTATCATCATAATGCAACCCAAAATTTATTAACTATCGCAGAGCATATTAATTCGCAAACAAAAGAGCCCTTGGCTCTATTAGAGAAAACGCTAACGCAGATCAATGTTTCTTTTCAAGTATTCGAGGAAGAACAAGCACAGAAAGACACTCGAACAGCCGGCTTTAATGTTTCTTTTAGTGAGCTCGCCGCTGGAATGAAAGCAGAGGCCGGGGGAAATAATGTCACTTTTTTCTCTAAAGCTCCGTCAGGTGATGCGCTATCATCCAGCCGGATGAATTCATCTTTCACCTCTTAGATACACTCCTAAAGGTCGCGGGATTGCCGCGCCCTGCGGGCTCGCAAAGACGGAGATCGGGTGAAAGTGATACAACTTGACGGCAGCCCTGCTGCATATACACTTTGCTTCGGTTCATTTTGGAGTGAATTCAGATTACACACAACCAGTGGATGTTGTTGACCTAACAAGATTTTGGACCAGTCAAGGGCAGGTTGATATCCATGATAATTTCAATGGAGATGCGGTGATTGACCTGAGCAACATAAATAATCAGACCATCACCTTGCTCGGCGTTTCTTCCAGTGAACTGAATGAAACGAACGTTATTTTTTGATTACTTAATGTTTAACGCCGCATGCATTTGATCAAACACTTTAGGTGTTCCTGCAATGACACTGCCTTGTTTTACGAAGTTTTGACCGCCTTTAGGGTCGCTTACAAAGCCACCGGCTTCTTGAATCAGTAAGCAGCCAGCTGCAACGTCCCAAGGGCGCAGGTTAAATTCAAAAAAACCATCTAAGCGTCCACAAGCAACATAAGCAAGCTCAAGCGCTGCGGCACCCATACGACGAACAGTTGTGCATTGTTCAAGAAGTGGTTTGATATTAAGATCATACGCTTCAGCACGGGTTGGGTTTTGAACCGATGGACCACTGCCAAGAATAGCGGTTTGGAGCTCTGCTTTTTTAGAGACTCGAATACGTCGATCGTTTAAACGAGCGCCTCTACCACGACTTGCAGAAAAACACTCATGACGGGTTGGGTCATAAATCACGGCATGCTCGAGTTTATTATTAAACATCATGGCAATAGATACACAATACGCTGGAAAACCATGTAAATAATTACTGGTGCCATCAAGCGGGTCAATGTACCAAACACACTCAGCATCAGGATTTTGCACACCACTTTCTTCTGCAATAATGCCATGATTGGGATATGCTTTATGAATCGTACGAATAATGGACTGCTCAGCTTTAATGTCGACTTCAGAAAAGTAATCATTTTTTGCTTTTTGTGTTACTTTAATGCGGTCGAGTTGTTCTGAATGACGAATAATGATATCACCTGCTTGGCGAGCTGCGGTGACTGCGATATTAAGTAAAGGTTCCATGTGTGTATCCAATAAGAACGAAGCGAAGTATTCTAGCATGTTTTATGTAAATAAGTTGTTTTAGGTGATTAAAAGATGAATTTAAATGCAATACGCGTGGTTTTGGTTGAAACCTCGCATCCAGGAAACATTGGTGCTGCTGCACGTGCTATGAAAACCATGGGCTTAACGAGGCTTTATTTGGTGGCACCGAAGATATTTCCAGATAAAAATGCAACTGAGATGGCGTCAAGCGCACAAGATGTATTAGATGCCGCAATTTGTGTTGATTCAATCGATGAAGCATTAGCCGATACAAAGCTTGCATTCATGACCAGTGCTCGCCCGCGAGATATTGCACTGCCTGGCTTAACGCCGGATGAAGCAGGGCATCAAATAGCAGCTATGTCGGATGACACAGAGATAGCGCTCGTATTTGGGCGTGAGCGCACAGGGCTCACCAATGAAGAATTATTACGTGGGCATTATCATATTGAGATTCCAACCAATCCTGCGTACAGCTCACTTAATTTGGCACAAGCTGTTCAGATTATTGCTTATGAGGTTTCAAAAAATATTGTGTGTAATACATCTCAAATCAATAAATCCGAAGCAGCACTCGCGAACATGGAGCAAGTCGAGCAATATTATGTGCATCTCGAAGCGATATTAAAAACAATCGACTTTATCAAGCCCTCAAATCCGAAGCAGGTCATGCTAAGACTCAGGCGTTTGTTTAACCGTGCTAAACTTGAAACAATAGAAGTTAATATTTTACGTGGCATGCTGACACAGATAACACGCACAT
>JASJHH010000211.1:0-9913 GCA_033791145.1 Legionella sp. | reverse complement strand
GAATAGTCAATGACAGTTAAAATTTGATTATGAGTTGAATGATATTTTTCAGCGCATTTGAGCGAGGTGACTATCTTACTAATCACAGCAGGGCTCATGTGCGTATCAGGTGCTTCTAGCATTTTTCGAAGCGCTGGGTATGAGCGAATTTTTTCTCTTTCACATCGCTTGGCTGAAATAATATGCATGAGCTTTTGAATACGGGATGTTTTGTTTGTTTTTTTGTCTGTTTTTTTTGTAGGTGCTTCTTGTCCGACACAGGAGATCATAAAAAGGCTTAGCACAATGGCAGTTATCCAAGCGAATTTTACTTTCATGTTGTCTCCTTTAAATTTAAAATACCGAACTAAATTGAACCTATATGCCTAAGGGTAGATCATAAAAAAGCATTATGCTTTGTTTTTAATCAAAAAATAAATATTGAGAGATTGATGGCATTTAAATCACGAGAAAAACGGGCCATTGTGGTTGGCGCAGGCCTTGCGGGCTGTTTTACGGCCTATACGCTGAATCAGCGTGGTTTTCAGGTGAAGTTGCTAGATAGCGCACCTCATGCGGCGCATGGTGCATCAGGCGTTGAAAAAGCCGTGTTGTACCCTGATTTATCGGCTTATAGCTCACCTGTAAGCACATGGATGCGACATGCTTTTTTGTTTGCAACGCAAAGATATAAAGCCTGGCTTAAGCAAAATAAAATTTCTGGCGAGTTAAGCGGCATATTGCAATTTAGAGACAAAAAAGCATCTAGTTTAGCAGAGCGGGTGAGCGCAGAAAAAGCATCAGCGTTGGCGGGTGTAAATATTACATCAAGCGCTTTATTTGTTCAGGATGCAGGATGGCTTGATACGCGGGTATTATGTGAGTTTTTAATTAATCAGTCTGATATTGATTTTCAACCCAATACAACCATAAAAGATTTAAGCTTACTTGATACGCCTATTATTATACTTGCCAATGGGGCGGGTGTGGCAGCTTTTCCTGAAACACAGCATTTTCCGGTTGAATTATTTCGAGGTCAGATGACGGCGATAAAAAGCAATGCTGCATCAAGCGCATTAAAATTGCCAGTATGTGGATCAGGACATATATTACCAGCAGATAATGATATGCATTGGATAGGCGCAAGTTATCAGGGTGATTTGTTTGATAATACAATAAATCAAAAAGATAATTTTGCTAATTTAGCAAAGCTTGCTGCAATGCCTGCGCAAAATATTTGGTCGAATCAAGTGGTAAACGCATGGGCGGGTGTGCGTGCAAAAACACCGGATTATTTGCCTTTGGTTGGCCCTGTGCCAGATGCAATTGCACTTCAAAAGCAATTCGCTGCTTTATCAAAACATGCGAAAGGTTTTGTTGCGGCGCCAGAGGCGTATTATCCCAGATTATATGTATGCGCCGGGTTTGGTTCGCGTGGGCTTACGAGTATTCCACTTGCAGCAGAGTATTTAGCAAGAGTGATTTGCAACGAACCTGCATGGCTATCACAATCTGTTATAGATACTTTATCACCCGCTCGTTTTTTGATAAAAATGATGAAGCAAGGTGTTTTTTTAGCATAGGATGAACACATGAAAATTTATTTGGTTGGCGGGGCTGTTCGTGATGCGTTATTGAACGAACCTGTGCATGAACAAGATTGGGTTGTGGTGGGTGCAACCCCTGATATGTTATTAAAGCAAGGCTATCAGCAAGTTGGGCGAGATTTCCCTGTTTTTTTGCATCCTAAAACAAAAGAAGAATATGCGCTTGCACGCACCGAGCGTAAATCAGGTGCTGGGTATTATGGTTTTGCGTGCGATGCAAATCCAAATATTACACTAGAAGAAGATTTATTACGGCGAGACTTAACCATTAATGCAATTGCAAAAGACGAGGCCGGCAATCTAATAGACCCCTATCATGGCGTGGATGATATAAAGCATAAAATATTAAAGCATGTTTCAGAAGCTTTTATGGAAGATCCTGTGCGCGTATTGCGCCTTGCGCGATTTGCAGCGCGTTTTTATGCTTTAGGATTTCGGGTCGCCGATGAAACAGCCGTGCTGGTTAAACAAATGCTTAAAGCTGGTGAGTTAAAGCATTTGGTGCCTGAGCGTGTATGGCAGGAATGGGACAAGAGTTTGGTTTCAAGTCATCCCGAAATATTTATGAAAAGTTTGCAAGATTTGGGTATATTTGGAGAAATTTTTCCATTACTTGACACAGAAAATCATCAGGCAATGCTAGAGAAGCTTGTGGCAGTTGCAGCGCGTTCAGATAATGCTTTGATTCGATTTTCAGCATTTATGTCAGGGATTCAAGATAAAAATAAAATAAAAAAGTTTTGTGAGACGCTACGTGTACCCAATGCTTATAAAGATTTAGCGGTACTTGCTGTTGTATTTAATCAAGCAGCGTATCATGATGCAAAGCAGATAGTATCAGCTTTGGAGCGGGTCGATGCGTTTCGAAAGCCAGAACGGTTTAAAGATTTATTAATCGTGTGCGAAGCGCGTAGTGATATGCGAAAAAAATGGCAGAATGCGCGAGAAGCCTGTAATATGGTTGATGTATCAGCATTGGTCGCCAAAGGCCACCAAGGTGAAGCAATGAAAAAAGCACTGTATGATAGCCGTGTAAGCGCCGTTCAAGCAATTTTATAAAATTAGGTAATTTATGAAAAACAAACAGCATTTAATTTGGATTGATTTAGAAATGACAGGGCTTTCGCCAGAGCAAGACAGAATTATTGAGATTGCGACTATCGTCACAGATAAAAATTTAAATATTTTAGAAGAAGGCCCTGTTTTTGCGGTGCATCAGTCAGATACGCGCTTAGATGCAATGGATGCTTGGAATACGAAACAACATGGAAAGTCAGGACTAATGGATCGCGTTCGGCTAAGTGAAGTCACGGAAAGTGAAGCTGAAGCTAAAACGATTGCATTTTTAAAGCAATATTTAGATAAAGGCGTGTCACCCATGTGTGGCAATACGATTTGTCAGGATAGACGTTTTTTATGCAATTACATGCCAGAGCTCGCAGCCTTTTTTCATTATCGACATATTGATGTGAGTACGATAAAAGAGCTTGCAAAGCGCTGGGCGCCTGACTTACCCAAAGGCTTTGATAAGCAATCTAAGCATTTGGCATTGGATGATATCAAAGACTCGATTGATGAGCTTATTTATTACCGCAAGCATTTTATCAGCTTACCGAGTGAGGCTGTCTGATGTTAGAAAGACCGGTTTTAGAATTACCTGATGGCGCTGATAAGCTTTTATTGCATTCGTGTTGTGCGCCGTGCTCAGGTGAGGTCATGGAGGCCTTGCTTGCCTCGAACATTGATTTTTCTATTTTTTTCTATAATCCCAATATTCATCCGGTTCAAGAATATGAAACGAGAAAGCTAGAAAACATTAAATTCGCTGAAAAGCATGGGATTGAATTAATTGATGCCGATTATGATAAAGACAATTGGTTTGAACGAGTAAAGGGCCTTGAATGGGAGCCTGAGCGTGGCAAGCGTTGCACCGCGTGTTTTGATATGCGTTTTGAGCGTACCGCACTGTATGCCCATGAGCATGGATTTCCTGTGATATCGACCTCACTTGGTATTTCACGCTGGAAAGACATGAATCAAATTAATGATGCGGGAATTCGTGCTGCAAGTCGTTATGACAATATGACATATTGGACGTACAACTGGCGGAAAGGCGGCGGGGCGGCCAGGATGTATGAAATTGCAAAGCGTGAGGAATTTTATAAGCAAGAATATTGCGGTTGTGTGTATTCGCTCAGAGACACCAATGCATGGCGTAAAAAAAACGAACGTAATCGCATTAAATTAGGCGTGAATTATTACGAAGTCAGTGTTGAATAAAGCCTAGGCGTTTGTTCTAAGCCTTGTTTATAGGCTTCAAATGCCGCAGGTATGTCTTTGAGTGCTTCAAATAATTGACCGAGGGCATAATAAGCTTCAGCAGAAGGCTTGAGTTTTAGGCTTTGTTCTAAATGCGTTTGTGCTTTTCCAAAAAGCTGTTGTGTTGTATAAATTTTTCCAAGACATAGATGTAATGCTGCTGAATGTGCGTGATGTTTTAGGAGTGCTTCAATCGTAGGTAAACGCACTGTGGTGGTTGGTAGCTCGCTGTACGCTTCAAGTAAAGGTGCTTCAGCGTTTTTTTGTAAAGCGCGGCGCAAGCAAATTTCAGCAGGTATATTTTCATCTTGTTGTATTAATGCACGGGCATAAGCTGTGATGAGCGCTGGATTGTATTTTAATGCTTTAGGTAATTGGGTGATGCGGTCATCTAATGCACTCCAGGCTTCCTGGGCTATTTGATGGTTTATTTCACCTAAATAGGCGCGGTAAGTGAGTTTAGATAAATGCTCTTCTGATAGGGCATGATGACGTGTGATATCAGGCAATAAGGCAATTAAATTAGGCCAATCTTCGATTGATTCGTAAAGATGTGCAAGTAGCTTCAAGACATAAGGATGTTTAGGGGCTAAATCATGTAAGTGTCTTAATGTTGCAAGTGCTTGCTCCCATTGTTTGTGTGCGAGTTGGAGTTGGGCTTGGGTGAGTTCAACGGCTATTTTGGCATTTGGCATAGACTGCTGCGCTTCACGCAAGTAATCATCTCTAAGTTTGGTGTTGCCCAACTCTTGGGCCGCGCGCGCTGCAATCAAATAATTAATGAGCGGTGTTTCAGTATGTGGAAGTGCTTGTATCAGATGTGTTTTAGCTGCTTTCCAGTAGCCTTCACTGAATTCAATTAAGCCTTGGGTTGTTTTATTTTGTGCGCGTTCAGCGCGATGCTTAAAGCGCCAGTTTTGCCAAGCCGCAGGGAGGTCAGCAGCTTTTCGATAGGATAATAAAAATAAATGCAGCACTGAAAATAAAACAAATATAGCAAAGAGTGCCACCCATAAAGTACTTTCTAAGGTCCAGTGATTGATAACAACCAACACATAGCCTGCATCGCCATGTAATTGTACGCCAAGCCAAACAGACGCAAAGAGAAGCAGTAAAATAAAAAATATTTTTATCATGATGCATCTCCAGGTTTTTTGTTACTAGTATTATCAGGGCTTGAAATAATCTGATTAAGCGCTTTTAATGCTTTTTTAGGCAGTACCTGCTCTGAGTTTAGAGATGTTTTTTGGAGCTGGTTAAGCTGTTGAATTAACGCCTTCGTTTGTGTTGCATGAGAGATAAAGCTTTGCTGAAGGTTATGTATGGCTTGTTTGAGGGCTAACTGATACACCACATTGTTTTTATCTAAAACTGCCCACTGGGCCTCTTGAATACTGAGTCGAATGCTTGCACGCAGTATGGCCTCAAAGGCAAGTGTTGGTTTGGGGGTGAGTGGGCTTTCTGTGTGGTGAATGGTGATCAGGTGGCTTAAAAAGTTTGTGGCTGTTGGAGGATTATTTTCTGCTTTGGGCAGTGGATGGTTAGGTAATTGCCCAGTGCTAATTAAAGCCGCATTGAGTTGCGTGATGAGAGTTGTTATATCAGTGGTTGGCGTGCTTTGTATGGTTTGAATATCATCAGCAAGTGCCTGTCTTACCGTGACAAGCGATGGATTGTGTAGTGGGGCGAGTATGGCATCAGCTTCTGTCAGCATGGCAAAGGTTGAGGGTTTATCAGTGCTCCAATGTGCGTTGATATTTGCAAGTTCAAGCAAATAGCGTGCTTTAAGTAAGCGCCAGTCGTCTGATACATGATGTTGTTCTTTAAGCGCGATTGTTAAGTTTTTTTCGAGCGTCTCACGCGCTACTTTAGCGCGCTCTTCATGAGAGGCGGTAACCGCACGATAGGCTTGTAGGCGTGCTTCTGTACTGCTTTGTTGTTGCAGGAGCATATTCAGCGTTGCATCAAATGTTTTGGATTGCTGTGTGATGCTTTTTGCAAGTTTTTGGTTCATGTAAAGTGCGGTTAGCGCAATGACAAGCGTTAGCGTGATGAATAACCAAATACCTAATTTGGGTTTTTTAGATGTTTTTGTTTCTGCTTTTGTTTCTGTCTGTGTTTCTGAGTGTTTTTTTTGTATTGATTCCGTCATGAAAAAGATATCCTAAATAAATGGGTGGATAATAATATGTGTAAAGCCTTGTTTTTTAGCCGCTTTGGCTAAGCGCTCACTGATAACCCAACAGGGTTTGCTACGTAGCCAAGCGGCTGCTTTGTTGTCAAAGTCAAAATCAAATAAAACAAACAAATGCTTAAGTGCCGTTTCACTGGTTATGAGTATAATATCGACTGCGTCTTCATACCAGAGTGATTTTGCATGCACTAAATTAAGTGTGGGCAGCGTGCGCTGATAGACTTCGATAGGAATCAGATTTGCATGGCGTTTGATTAATGTTTCTTGAATTAATGTACGACCTTCATTGCCTTTAATTAATAAAATAGTTTGATCTGAGACTGTCTGTAATGCTTTTAATTTAAGCAAGTGCTCGCTATCCGATTTTTCGGGTAACATTGCGTTGAAAATATGTTGTGCTTCAAGGGCTAATTTTGTGCCATGGCCCTGCGCATAAATTTGAATGGTATTGGGCCAGCTATTGCTTGCTATGTGTTTAAAAAAATAAGTGACGGCATTAGGGCTGATGAAAATAGCGTGTTGAATGGTATTCAGTGCCGGTAGTTTGTGTATCCAGTGAGGCTCAGAGGCTTCTATATTTAAGAGTGGAAATGCAATAGAAGTGCCACCTGCCTTGGTAATTTGATTGGATGTGATTTTTGCTAAATGCTCTGGGCGAGTGTTTAAAACCCGTAAATTTTTAAGCATTAATTTTTTATGCATGGGCATCTAACAGTTCAAGTGCACCTTTTGATTTGAGTGCTTTAACCGAGGCATGTGCAAGGGCTTGTGCGTTATTCTCAGGACCTGTTTGGGTGTCTTGAATGATAATAGCGCCATCAGGTGAGGCAACCAGTGCATCAATGGTGAGCTGATTTTTAGCTGAGTGCCTGCAATAAATAGCAATAGGCGTGTGGCAACTGCCGCCCAATGTTTGATTAACCAGGCGCTCAGCGTCCACCGTGCGCGCTGTATTTGAGTCGTGTAAGGGGGCGAGCAATTGCTTTAATGCGGTATCATCTGCTCGGCATTCAATGCCTAAAGCGCCTTGCCCTGGCGCGGGTAACATGATGTTTTGAGGCAGTGTTTCTTGAATGCGTGCATCAAGCCCTAAGCGCTCGAGGCCCGCCGCTGCTAAAATTAACGCATGATAGTTTTCAGAATCAAGCTTTTTTAAGCGCGTGCCAACATTACCGCGAATGGGTTTTATCACTAAGTCAGGACGCAGTGCTAAGAGTTGAGAGGCGCGCCTTAAGCTTGAGGTGCCGACGACAGCATTTTTAGGTAAGCTGTTTAACGTTGGAAATTGATTGCTCACAAAAGCATCTAATGGATTTTGTCTTGCAAACAATGTTTCAAGCGTTAAGCCATCAGGTATATCAGATGGCATGTCTTTCATAGAGTGCACCGCAAGATCTGCTTTTTTATTGAGTAGCGCTTCTTCGAGCTCTTTGACAAACAATCCTTTTCCGCCAATCTCGAGTAGTTTTGTATTTAAAAAGCGATCGCCCGAAGTAATAATGGGCAGGAGCTCGATGGTGAGTTTTGGCCAGTGTTTTAAGAGTTGTTCTCGCGCATGATTGGCTTGCCAGAGCGCTAAAGGACTTTGTCTTGTTGCAATGCGAAGGTGTGTTGGTGATGGCATGGTGCTTTGATGTATGATGATGATGGCGTAATAATAACATGATGACGAGGGAGGGGATATGCGCTTAATTGTCGTGGCTTTATTTTTAATGCTAATGGGGCTGCAATACAAATTATGGTTAGGTGGCGATAGCTTACCCAAATGGTTTCAATCTGAGAAGAAATTGAAACAGTATACGACTGAAAATCAAAAGCTGACCATACGAAATCGTGTGCTTGAAGCGGATGTTGCCGAATTAAAAACAGGGGAACAATCGCTTGAGGAGCGTGCACGGTATGAGTTGGGTATGGTTAAAGACGATGAAACGTATTATCACTTTGTGAATTAAAAAGGGGTTATCTAAATGATTAAAACAATGGATGCAGTTGCTTTAAAAAAAGCATTAGAAAAAAATGAAGTCGTGGTGATTGATGTTCGGGAGCCCGATGAATATGCAGAGGCGCATATTGAAGGCACGGTATTGATGCCGCTCGGCACACTTGCATTTGAGGCAATGCCTGAACAATCAGGGCGAAAGCTTGTGCTACATTGTCGTTCAGGTAAACGCAGTGCCTATGCATGTGAACAATTAATAGCAGACAATCCTGAACTTGAAATTTATAATTTAGAAGGCGGTATTTTAGCGTGGATAGCACTCGGATATGCTGTTAAAACACATTAAGGTGGTGATGTTTTGTTAATGATTTGTGGGTTTTGCTTAGCTATTATTATGGGTTTGGTTTTAGGTTTTATAGGAAGCGGGGGGTCTATGCTCACCGTGCCTATTTTGGTGTATTTGTTTGGATTAAAGCCGTTTGTTGCGACAGGTTATTCGTTATTGGTCGTTGGGAGTACTGCGGCTGTCGGGACATTTAGTTATTGGCGACGTGGTTTGATTCGTGCGCGAGATACGTTTGTATTTGTGTTGCCGTCGACGCTGATGATTTTGTTAACGCGACGTTTTATTGTACCCAACCTGCCCGATCCACTCATGCAAATTAATGGCTTTGCTTTATCAAAAGGGGCCTTTATTATGCTTCTGTTTGCTTGCTTAATGCTGCTTGCAGGCTGGCTCATGTTAAAGCCCGTGCAAATTAAAAAAGCAGGGGATGCAATATATAATCCGGGTGCGCATCCTATTAAGCTGGTACTCGGTAGTGGCATGGTGGGGTTACTGTCAGGTTTAGTTGGGGCAGGTGGCGGGTTTTTAATTATTCCAGTATTGATTACCTGGTTTAATTTATCGATGAAAGAAGCCATTGGAACATCACTTGCAGTGATTATGGTGAATTCCTTGATGGGCTTTCAGGGTGATTTGTTAGCTGGTATTTATATTGATTGGTCGATGCTTGGGCCATTCTTAGGACTTGCTATTTTAGGCATGTTTTTTGGCATTCGATTTAATCAACATGTGGATGGCCCTGCACTGAAACGGGTGTTTGGGTGGTTCATGTTAGTGTTGGCTGCGAGTATTTTATTGGCCGAGGGTTTTTCGCTGCTGCATTAGTATTTTATCAAGATGCTTCGAGAATTGTTGGATTTCTTTTGCGCCGAGTTTAGAGGGGCCGCCACTGACGTGTCCACTGCCTCGGAGCGATTCGTTGATGTTTCGGTTCGATAAACATTGTTTAATATTTTGTGTGGTATAAAGCACGCCCCGTGGGTTAAGCACGATTCCGCCTTTTGTAATCGCCTCATCGGCAAGGGGGATGTCTGCAGTAATCACTAAGTCGCCTGGTGTGAGATGCTCAACAATATAATTATCAGCCACGTCAAAGCCATGACGGACCAATTGTTTTTTTATAAACTTTGATGGGGGTGTTTGGAAAAAATGATTCGCTACAATTATAAGATTGATTTGTGTGCGTGTGGCCGCTTTGCACAAAATATCTTTAATCGGTTTAGGGCAGGCGTCGCCATCAAGCCAAATGGTCATATTTTTTAATTACTTTGTTTGATAAAGAGTGTTATAGAGTATCAAATAAAATCAAATAATAGTAAGCTGCAGCAAGAAAGAAATACATCAAATATAAATTAAGAGGTGGGTTGGTGAGCTCTTTAGCAATAAATGAAATAAAAGCCCTTAAAAAAAATTGGCTAATTTGGTACACGCTTGGCTTTCAAGATATTCAATTAAGGTATCGTCGTTCAGTATTAGGGCCGCTTTGGTTAACGCTGAGTACGGCCGTTATGATTTATTCTATGGGCTTT
>JASJHH010000210.1:0-6438 GCA_033791145.1 Legionella sp. | reverse complement strand
GACGTTGATAGGCAAGGTGTGGAAGTGCAGTAATGTATGAAGCTAACTTGTACTAATGAGCCGAACGACTTGGCCATATCACCTGATAGAACAAAAAAGTATAGATAATAAGCGCAAGCTTCTAACAAATTACCCTTGAATCTCACCTACGTGCCGTGGTTTATCCGCGGTATCTAAACCACCCGGACAAGCCGGGTGGCGTAGGCGGTATTCAAGTCCCAGTTTCCTGGCGACCATAGCAGTCTGGCCCCACCTGAATCCATTCCGAACTCAGTCGTGAAACGGACTAGCGCCTATGATAGTGTGGTGTTTCACCATGCGAAAGTCGGTCATCGCCAGGATTTTTTTTTAAAGCAGCTTAAATTATATTTAATTATATAACTTAAGCTGCTTTTTTTTTGCTTAAAATCACGAAGCCTAAATTAAGCGCACTAAGTTTGGTTTCGCGTCCTTTTTGTGGCATTATTAGATTTTATGTAATCTAATAAACCTATGAATGAAAGAGTGAACTTACTTTATGAACGCGTCTACTCAAGAAAAAACCTTGTTACAAAAAGGGTTACTCCTTTTTTCAGAAGAACAACGTCGTTTACGTGAAAGCGTCGATGTATCTATTGGTTTCTCTCATCACATAAGAATTCCTACACTTAAACTCGCAGCTAATAAAAAAGTAGGGAAAGTGGACATTATGTTTTATGTGGATAGCGAAACGGATAGCGAAACGTTAAAGTTTGAGATACAGCAGTATCGCTATAACGATAAAATAGAAAAAAACCCCAAGATCACATCGATAGGACGCACTTCATTTTCGATCTCTTCTGGTCTGAATAGCTCTGAATTACCTGCAGCCATTCAAGCGTCAGGCTTGTTTAATGCAATAAAAACACATTTAGATTTTTTAAACTTAGATATAAGAAAAGTTTTATTTTATGCAGATGGAAATTTAGGAAAAAAGGGAGAGGATGGAATTTCAGAAATATTTGAAATATTAGTTGAAATGTTTAACCCACTTCCTTCTCATTTGATGCCCTTTTCGAATACACCGGGATGTATATCTGCTTTTGCTTCGGAAGAGAAATATGCTGAAGCACATGTCGTGGAAAGTAAAAACTTAGTACCACGTATTAATCAGTTATTTGGAACACTTCCTAAAGCAGATAAAGCGAAGGCACTTGAAAAAGCAAAGAGTGCAGCGGAAGAAGTTTTACTTCCGGCAACCAAACCTTCTGTTGTCACAGAGAGCTTTTCTGTTAAATTACAAGATTCTGCCCAAGCAGAAGGGGCTGCCGCTATACCTGCTCGGTCTAGACGTATAGAGGCACCAACCCAATTATTGTTTCCTGCGCTCTTAGATAGAGTTTCACCAACAGGCTCATCGCAGACACCCACCACTTTACCGCTCTCATCATTTGACACCACCTCACTACCTGCTTCACCGGGCATGTCATTTGATGTCTCACCACCCATTACACCGGGCGCATCTTATGATACTTCACTGTCACGGTTCTCATTATTCTCCGATTCTGCATACTTACCACTTCCTGATTTGAAAGAAGTGATTACAGAGCTTGAAAAGCCAGAGTCGAATAATAATACGCCTCTAGACACTCTGCCTAAATTGACCTAGGGAAGACAATAGAGCTCTTGCATAACCGCGTAAATTGATTAAAATCTTTGTTTTTTGGTAGCGTCCCACAACCTATATATAACGTCATCCAGAGCGCATTTTTTTTCGCGAAGGATGACGTACCTGAGGAGTTACGTTTTTTGGCAAGAATGTCGATGAAGTTCGAACAAATAAAAGATGAAGCACCTGAAGGGTTTCGTAAAAGCACAAGGAGGTAAACCGAATAAAGTATCTATTGAAGATAGGCTACTTATGACGCTGGAGTATCTGCGCGAATACAAAACCTACTTTCATATTTCACGCAGCTATGGAGTCAGCGAAAGCACTTGTTACCGTAATATATGTTGGCTTGAGGATGCCTTGATTAAAGACGGTACATTCTCATTGCCTGGGCGTAAAGCGTTATTAAAAAATGATGTCGAACATGAAGTTGTCCTTATCGCTGATCGTTATCGAACCAGGCGAAAACGCTTTGGATTAAGGTTTTATTTAATTGCAGGAATTTACAATCTTGAGCTTTAGAGAGCTTATGCAAGAGCTCTAATAGCCTTTAACGAGGCTTTTTAATTAAATGCGAATATGCTTTAAAATAGTAACGATATTGTCTGGCTAAATATTTAAAAATAACGTATGATTGCTCTCGTTTGCTGGCATAGCTCAGTTGGTAGAGCAACTGATTTGTAATCAGTAGGTCCCGGGTTCGACTCCTGGTGCCAGCACCAATAAAATCAACAACTTACGTAAAATCCAACTTTTCTTATATTTCCCGTGTCGAATATATGTCGAAGTCTGAAGTGATTATTTTCGGAAATTTTTATATTTAACATGACTTAGGGTAGCGCGTAATATTTTTCTAAATGCTTAACACAAACCACTCAGCAGTAATAAACAGTATCATTTGTATTCAATTGTAAACTTGAGTTTTAGAACGCTTGACAGTCGTTTTAAATTAGATCAATACTCTCTACAGACTTTGAAGAAGCTGTCTAAGGCTTCTAGGATAAATCAATGGTCACCAGTCTTTTTCTCATGGTTTTATCTGTGAGAGTCAACTGGTTTTAAAACGGGAAGGATCCTGCTAGCCGGCATTATGCTGTTTTAAACATCAATTGACGAGGTATTCCTATGTCTACGAAAAAAGTATCCCGTATACTCCTTTTAAATGAATTTGAATCTGCACCAGATTCAGCACTTTTTAATCAAGCAACCTTGGCTGCTATTTTAAATTGTTCGACCCAATTACTAGAGCGTAATCGTTGGGCGGGCGAAGGCGTGCCTTATCTTAAAATGGGGCGAAAAGTTTTATATCGAAAAAGCGAAGTGCTTGGCTTTATCCAACAACTCAAAACGTATCATTCAACCAGTGATCAAGGTCAATCCTCGATTGTAGTAGCTGACTGATTCGATAGAAATATAACAGTTCCGGGAAGGTTATTTTTCTATTGCATGCGTGCGCCTTCCATGAGCTCTTGTTGGAGAGATTCATGAACCAAACTCAAGTAGTAACTTTAGATAATAAGCAAGATAAGCACCTTAAAACATGTGAATACGCAGGGGGTCATTTTAAACTGACGCCCAAAGGTGTTTCTTTTATTGGTAGAAATAAAGATGGCAATGAACTGCCATCTCGTTGGATTTGTTCTCCTTTTCATATCACAGCTAAAACACGCGATGAAAAAAGTGGTGAATGGGGAAGGCTTCTTAAATGGTATGATGACGATGGTGTTAAGCATCAATGGGCCATGCCGCTGGCTTTACTGCATGGTGATGGTGCAGAAATTAGGAAAGAGCTTGCGCGCTTAGGCTTAACCATCTCACCGAGTAAGCGGGCGCGTGATTTATTAATTTCTTACATACAAGTTTTTCCACTGGATAGAAGGGCACGTTGCGTCGATAAACTCGGTTGGCATGGCGATGTGTTTGTCACTGCATCTGGTTTTATCGGGCAATCTTCGGAGGCAGTTGTTTTTCAAAATACAAATGCCATTGAGCCTGCTTTATCAGTTTCTGGGACGGTTGAGGCATGGCGTGATTCAATTGCTCGATTAGCTGCAGGTAATTCTCGTTTAGTATTTGCTTTGTCTACGGCTTTTGCACCCACGTTAGCTAAGATTATTGGGGAAGATTCTGGTGGCTTTCATTTGAGAGGTGCTTCGTCTTCAGGCAAGACAACGGCTTTAAAAATTGCAGCTTCTGTATGGGGTGAGCCGAATGCTTATTGTCGATTATGGCGCACAACATCAAATGGTTTGGAAGGGTTGGCTGCTTTACATAACGATGGGTTGTTAATTTTAGATGAATTAAGTCAAATGGATCCGAAGCAAGCGGGAGAAGCAGCTTATTTACTTGCAAATGGTCAGGGTAAAACCCGTGCTTCTCGGCATGGCACGGCAAAAAAATCAGCCAAGTGGTCTTTATTCTTTTTGTCTGCTGGAGAAGAATCTTTGACGGCACTCATGGCAAGAGCCGGGCAACGGGCTAATGCGGGTCAGGAAATTCGTTTAGCTGATATTGAAGCCGATGCAGGTTTGAATATGGGGATTTTTGAGTGTTTACATGACGCGCCTAACCCCGAAACCATGGCCTTGAATTTAAAAGAGGCTGCTAGCCGTTATTACGGGGCTGTGGGTTTAGCTTGGTTAGAGAAGGTTGTTCATCATCGTCAAGCGCTATCCGATATCATTTCTAAAAGCATTCAAGACTTTATTGAAACCTTGATGTTGGAAGGTTGCTCGGGACAGATTTTAAGGGTGGCAAGGCGATTTGCTTTGGTGGCTGCGGCCGGAGAGTTAGCAACGCAATATGGATTAACCGGTTGGGACAAAGGTGAAGCTTTTTATGCAGCTCACAAATGTTTTAGAACATGGTTAGATGCTTTTGGCTCGCATGGTCATCGAGAAGGTAGAGTTATTCTTTCTCAAGTGAGGGCCTTTTTTGAGTCACATGGTTCCAGTCGCTTTGATAAACTAAGAGCCCCTAATGGCGAACACATCAATCGCCGTGCTGGTTTTTATACGACTGCGAATAATGGGGATAGAAACTACATGGTTTTATCTGAAGTATTTAAAAATGAAGTGTGTGAAGGCTTTGATTACAAAGTTGTTGGTCGAGTGCTACTTGATGCTGAGTGGCTCATGCCAGGAAAAGACGGCAGAGCAACTCAAAAAATTAGAGTGGCGGGCATAGGGATACCACGGCTGTATGTTTTTAACAGTCGTTTGTGGGAAGAGGAATAAACCCTGGGGACATTGGGGACAACGGGGACATGTAGGCTGCATCGGGCTTTAAGGTGTCCCCACTAAAAAAACGTGTGGGGACACTTGGGGACAAAAAAAGCCAGTACTGATGCGGTGTCCCCCGTGTCCCCAACGTCCCCCGCACTATTATGCATTTAAATACAGCCATAATGTATTACGTGATTTAATCCCCATCTCCCTTCTAATGGTTAAGCAGGTTTTATAATGACCGAGTTCAGGCAACAAACGTTGATATCGTTGCTGAGCATAGAGATATCGCCAGCGTTTGAGTGCAGGTAATTTGAGTGTCGTTATGGCTTGGCGCCATTTGATACGTATAAACTCATAACCTCTCAGGGCTATAAGACTGTTTTCAGCATGAGTAAGTGAATTAAATTCGGCCACGATTTCTTTTTGGCATTCAGTAAGCAGTGGCACGTACCTGTCGGTAGAATTAAAAGCAATATCACGTGTTACCCAGATATCGTTAGTTTGCACATGAACAAACGGTTGAATACGTATTGCCTCGCTAAAGGTAAGACCAAATTCAATTTGTAAGGCCATAATCAAACGCATATCCGGCTCATGAATAGAGCGCCAGATAACTGGTTTTATATTTTTTATGGCTCGCTTACGTTTATAGATGCGCACTAATTGCAGGCTTTTATTGTCAATTTTCGTTAAATGGCAGTCCATGTCGGGTAAAAAACGACGAATAATCGTCATATAACGCATCATGGTTGCGGGGTTGATCCGACGTTTTTTCCAGTAGTTCACGAGGCTGTGAATATGCTCTGGTTTTAAAGTTTGCCAGGAAGCTGGTGCTTTTTGAATGGTATATAAATCATGAATCATTTTATGTATGACATAAGCACGATGCTTTCTATCTTGATATTTGCCTCGCCTGTCTGTGCGAAGCAATTGGTTCGCCGTTTGTCGTAAAGATTGATTTTGCATGATGTTCTCATCGTTTTAAAGTTTCAGACTGTAATTTGTTTTTATATGGTTATTTGCCCTGATGATGTTTAGTGTTAGTTGAGCAGTTCACGCTAGGTGATACTTGGCTTATTAGGCCACAAGGCTCATATCGGCAAATCAGTTGTAAATCTCAAATAACGGTTTTTTGGGTTAGTTTTCTCCTTAGATTTAAATGAAAAAAATACATAGCAAAACAACATAGCTAAGCGCTTAGGGTCAATACTGATTTGTATTGTGAGGTTCAAATTCAAATTGAATTTGTTCTGGCTGGTACAGAAGGTCCTGAAGAAATCAGGTGATGGTGTAAGGTTCCCGACTAACGCCCGGCCACAGGGTTAGAGAATGATGGTGGCTTTGCATAAGACCCGAAGGTTTCGCCGTATTTTCAACGGCTCGTCAGTTACGCTTCTATTCAAAATTAGCAAAACAGAGATCTCAGATCAAGAGATTTAGGACGTATTTTTGTTCATTCGCGTGAGATGCGTTAGGACAAAGGGCTGATGAGCGTTGATATGACGGGGTTTTATCGAGGTGATAATGCTGCGTCACTGCAGATAAAAGAAGGCTGCAGTGACGCAGAGAGCATGAACGTGAATT
>JASJHH010000209.1:0-6198 GCA_033791145.1 Legionella sp. | reverse complement strand
TCTACTACAAGCAGTGATGGAAAAACGACGTGGAAACCAGCTTCAGGCAGCAAAAATACTGGGTATCAGTCGTGGTACGATTCGAAAAAAATTACAACGCTACTTTGGTACAAAATATTTCCGTCTGACTGACGAATAGTAACAACGCTTAACTAATCTATAAAAGCAACCCAGGAGATATTAACAAACATTATATCCCCTGGGTTTTTAGCCTGGTTTTTTGGATTACAAATTAAACATGAAAAAATTTATTATTGCTATTTTACTCAGCTTACTGCCAATACTAAGTCAAGCTGCCCCCCCTCCTGTTAAAGAATATTTAACGCTTCAACTCGGTGGCTACTTCGGAACCCAAGGAAAATCTCAGCACATCACCATGCAAGAGATTATCGGAGATACTTTCAATATAAAAAAATCCACACAGTTTAATGGCACGGTAGGCCTTGGTTATTTTTTTGTTGATCCAACCGTACGATCATTTGAAATGAACTATGGTATCAACCTATTCTTTTTGCCTAAAACATCCGCATACGGACAGATCGTACAAGAAGATTTATTTGCTAATTTATCCTATCAATATAGTGTTACACACTACCCCATGTATTTCATTGCAAAGTCTATTTTTCAACCCTTAGCCAACGAATACGCTTTAACACTTGATGCAGGCGTTGGTCCTAATTTTACAAAAGCAGCTTATTTCGAAGAAGCTTCATTAGATAGCGGCATCACCATTCCTCAACGAACGTTTTTAAGTCGCTCTGATACTACTTTTGCAGCAACAGCTGGCATAGGCATTAAAAAAGAAAATGTTTTTGGTCATGCGCCGCTTGAATGTGGTTATCGTTTTATGTACTTAGGAAAAAATTATCTTACCCCTTCAGGTAGCCAAATACTAAGCAAACTATACACAGGAACAATGTACGCAAATGCAATTCTTTGCGCAATTGCGATTTAATAAGGATTTTGCCCATGAAATATCCAAGAAAATGCCTCCGGACTATTTTAATACTCAGCTTTTTAGGCCTAAATGTATCCGCATTTGCGTACACCGGCAATTTTTTTGTCATTGAAGAAGACGAAAGTAAAAAACCAACAGATACCCCCGTTATCATCGAACTCTGTCTCAATGGAAATGGCCCAATAACCTGTCAGAATTACACGATTAATTATGAAGAACTCGAGATCAAAACCGTCGTACCTCATCGCTTTTATAATGCTGTTGGTCTTAAAGTAAAAACATCTGGATATACACCTAAACAGTGCCGGCTCAATGGCATTGGATACTGCTTATTATCAGTCAATAGCACAACGGCTACTTCTGTTACAATTACATCAGGAGGCAGCGGACCACCACCACCTTAAATAAGACTAAGGCGCCTCAAAAATAGCGACTTGGTTTCGTCCTGATTCTTTTGCTAAATATAACGCTTTATCAGCGGCTTCTAATAAGCTTTTTTTATCGCTTCCATTTTGAGGATAACTAGAAACCCCAATGCTGACGGTATATTGAATCTGTTTTTTTTGAGAGATAATTATTGTTTCACTTTCTATTTTTGCTCGAATGCGTTCCGCAAGTTTTTTTGCATTGATTCTGTCTGTTTCTGGAAGCAGCACAACAAATTCTTCTCCCCCCAAACGAACCGCCGTATCATTCACTCGAATCATAGATAAGATTATTCTTGCAAAATGAACCAATACTTTATCACCCCATTGATGACCATAGGTGTCATTTACCTGCTTAAAATAATCAAGATCTAACATCAAAATTGAAAAAACATGGGTATAACGTTTTGATCGCGCTAATTCTTCAGCAAAAGGCTTCAATAACCCATTGCGATTATATAAGCCGGTGAGTTGATCATGCTCAGATAAAAAAGTTAATTTTTTTTGTAATTCGACTAGTTTTGTCGTGTCACGTACTGTTGCTTGTATCAAGTTTTGAGACTTCAAGTTAACTGATGTTAATAAAACATCTGCTGGGAAAATTTCACCATTTAATCGCTGATGTACCCAGGAAAAATTTGCTTTTCCTGTATGCGCTGCGTGGGCTATGTGCTTATTTGCTAATAACTCAGACGACTGTCCATCAGGCTGTTTCAGTGGTGAAAAATCACTTGGATGACTATTTAAAAAACTCGCTCTATTCGGACAATCAAACATTAATAAAGTCGCATCATTGCATTCGACAAATTGATTATTAGCTAATAGCATAATTGCATCGCTAGATGACTCAAAGAGTCCATGATATTTTTTTTCTCTGTCATAGATAATTTGATGGAGCGCTTGAAGCTCGCGTTTTTCTATTTCAGCCAAAGTAACATCTTGATTGATGCCTGTTAAACGTATCGGCCTACCTTTTTCATCAAAAATTGCCTTGGCTTGAGCCGATATATAACGCGTTTCACCAGGGTGACTAATTAACCTAAATTGTATTTTTAAAATTGTTCGGGTTTTAAAGCATTGCGCAATGTGTTTCTCAACTTTACCTCTATCATCAGGATGTACACACCTTTCAAAATCCTGATACGTTCCTTCAAAAGTATTGGGATCAACATTAAACATTTGAAACATATTATCATTCCAGAGCAGTTTATTTTTATTTTTTAATAAATCTGATGCATGCGGGGTCAAGAAGAAATCCCAGACTCCAATTCCCGTCGCGTTGATAGCAAAGTGATACCGTTCTTCACGTGCAATAATACGCTCTCTTGCAAGTTTTTTTTCCTGAATATCATAACAAGTATTTAAATATCCAACCAATCTTTCTTCTGCATCAACTAATCGTGTTCGATAGTCACATACCCAATAATATTTACCTTGATTATTTTTAACTCGAAATTCAACATCATCAGATGCGCGTTCAAACGCTTCTCGATCTTCAAGGTGAATACTATCACATATATTTTGAGTGGTTTGTGCTGTAAATTGAAGCCATGCTTGATTAAAAAAGATAGGCTGCTTATCTTTATCTTGAATAAAAATTAAACTAGGTATTGAATCTAAACAACTGTAATAGGCTTGATTAAAATAAATACTCAACGCAAGCCCCACATATTCTGTTTGATTCTTTTCAGTATAGATTAATATAATAAAATATTTTATGTGTAAATCATTTGCGTTATGTATTTTTTTGTGGCATTATTGAGTCTGTTCTACAATATTGAGGGCACTCATCATGGCTAAGAAATTTTTTGACTTTAATGTACTTTCCGAGAAAAGAGCGAGTCTAGCCGTAAAAAGAACAAAACAAGACTTTAACTCTGCTTTTGAATATGCTAAAAACCACAAAGCGCAAACAGTTGCTGCCGCAGCAATCGTAATCACTGCAGCAGTATTCGCGCCTCAAGTTGTTATGCTGGCACTCTGTGTCGCTGCATTGCTATGGGCTGCTTTTAACTTATTTAAGGCCCCAACTCGAGCAGAAAATTTACAGATGAGCGCGAAGTCGGTTTGGTCGAAACTCTAATACATTATAAGCCACACACTGCGGCGTGTGGCTTATAATGCCTCAAAAATAGCAGCGGCTCCCATGCCTGTTCCAATACACATGGTAACCATGCCATATTTACCTTTCGTTCGGCGTAAACCATGCAAAAGCGTTGCAGCTTTAAGCGTACCGGTTGCCCCTAAGGGGTGCCCCAAAGCAATCGCGCCACCTAATGGATTGACTTTATCACGTGGCAAATCCAGTGTTTCTATGACTGCAAGTGCTTGCGCTGCAAAAGCCTCGTTGAGCTCAATCCAATCCATTTGATCAAGGCGTAGTCCTGCTTGTTTTAATGCTTTTGGAATGGCATGTACAGGACCTATTCCCATAATTTCAGGTGGTACACCCGCAACAGCAAAACTTAAAAGTCGCCCTAAAGGTTCAAGATTGTAAGCTTTCAGGGCTGCCTCGTTGGCTAATAAGGCAATGCCTGCGCCATCGCTCATTTGTGAGGTATTACCCGCCGTAACTGTACCTTTGGCTGAAAACACAGGTTTTAACCGTGCAATTTTTTCATATGAGGTATCCGCACGTGGTCCTTCATCTTCTGAAATCATACGCTCATGCATCACCACTTCGCCTGTTTTTAAATTAGGCACGCGATGTTTGACTGGAATCGGTACGATTTCCTCTAAAAAATCACCGCGTTCAATAGCAGCAACAGCACGCTTATGACTTTCAACGGCAAATTCATCTTGCGCTTCGCGCGATATTTTCCAGCGCTCAGCCACTTTTTCAGCGGTAATGCCCATGCCATAGGCAATTGCAATCTGTTCGTTTTCAAAAATAGCGGGGTTCATCGTATATTTATTGCCGCCAAGTGGCACACGAGACATGCTTTCAAGCCCTCCTGCGAGTGCCAATGCAGGTTGATTAGGGTTGTTATTATCAGATAAAGCTGCACCTGCTGTTGCAATGCTTTGTACGCCTGACGAACAAAATCGATTAATCGTCATCGCAGGCACTGTGTCTGGTAAGCCACTTAATAAACTCGCAATTCTTGCAATATTCATGCCTTGCTCAGCTTCAGGCATAGCACAACCAATCACAATATCTTGAATATTTGCCCAATCAATGTCTGACTGGCGTTTTTGAAGGGCTTTCATTGTAAACCCTAATAAATCATCTGGCAGGGTATTTTTAAATACGCCTCGAGGTGCTTTCCCAACAGGGGTTCGCAATATATCAACTACATATGTATTACTCATCACTGACTCTCCTATGTCCTTATTGGGTGGCTTAATTTCGAAGGGGTTTTCCTGTCTCTAACATATGCCGAATGCGTGCTTGCGTCTCAGGTGTTTCAGCTAAACGCATAAATGCTGCATGCTCAAGCCGTAGTATCCAGGCTTCATCCACTTCAGTGCCTGAATCAACATCACCGCCACACATCACATCTGCGAGCTGGCTCGCTAAAAACGCATCATGCTGACTAATAAACCTGCCCTCTTCGAAATTAACCAGAGCTGCTTTTAATTGTGCCGCACCTTCGCGACCTGCCACTTTAAAACGTGCCGGAATCGGTGGCGTATAATAAGCCGCATGCATCGCTTTAATTTGATGAAGCGCTGCAAACAACACTTCATCCGCATGCATGACACACACATCTTTCTCGCGCATAAAACCGCGTTTAATCGCATCAGGTGCGCTGCTTGCCACCATTCCCATGGCTGCTTGCTCAAAATAAGGATACAAACGAGGCATCATATCCTGCCCAACGGTTAAATTTGCTGCGCGCAATGCAAGCTCTTTAGAGCCTCCACCTGCAGGGATTAAACCAACCCCCGCCTCAACCAAGCCAGGATACGACTCAAATGCCGCAACCACGGCATCACTTTGCATGAGCAGCTCACACCCGCCACCTAACGCTCTACCACGAAGCGCTGACACAACCGGTACTGCGCTATATTTCAAACGCATTAGTGTACGTTGAAAGTCATGAACCATACTCGCTAATGCAGCTATTTGATGGGTTTCAAGAAATCCTGCTACCGCAGATAAATCAGCGCCCGAACAAAAATTGATAGGATTATCTTGATAAATAATTATGCCTTGTGTTTTTTGCTCTGCTAGCTCTATTGCTTGGTTTAAACCATCTAATACAAGCTGACTAATCGTATTCGATTTGGTTTTAAACGATAAAATTGCCACATCATCTTTAAGATGCGATAAACAAACCCCTTCGTTTTCAAATAAAACAGCTGTTTGATTTGTTTTTTTAGGTGGCATTAATTGTCGTTGATACACGGGTAAATCAGATGATTTATTCGCAAACTTCCAGGCAGGCAATGTAACTGATGCCATACTCAAATCACTTGAAATATCTTGTTCAATCCACTCACGTACTGCATCAAGACCAAATGCTTGCCACGTTTCAAATGGACCTTGTTGCCAACCAAACCCCCATTTTAACGCTGAATCTACGGCATCTGCACTATCTGCAATTGTTTCAAGATGAAACGCTGCATAATGAAACAAATCTCTAAAACATGACCGAATCAAGTCAGCTTCTGGTATATCTGATGCACTTAACGCAGCAAACTGCTCACTTGGCGTTTTAAGTTTAAAAATAGCTTTGATTTCATCTGGAATCAAAGTGTTAATCGGCCTGTAATCACTTAGCGCAATATCATACACTTCTAATGCTTTGCCACGCTTGCGATATACACCTTGCCCTGTTTTTTGGCCTAAATTTCCTGATTCAATCAGCG
>JASJHH010000208.1:0-5949 GCA_033791145.1 Legionella sp. | reverse complement strand
CCACGATATGAGAATGCATTTCAAATTTAAAGCAACACAAAAAATCAAGAAAACTAGCGTTTAAATTTAAAAGCGCTTCCGCTCCAAGCCAGCGTTTAATTTCATATTGAAACATACGTAAAAAATTGGCTTCAAGCGTGTCCAACAGTTCATCTTCTGTTTCATGAAGGGGTAGGGTATATGCTGTGGTATCGGTTTGTAATAACTTAAGATTAGGTAGTGCGACTTCTGGTAATTGCCCTGCCAAAAAAGATAAAAATGCAGGGGTTGGTTTTAATAAAATAACTTCTCTTTGCTTCAGTTGCATTATAACTCTCCTTACAAATAACTCGAATGTGAGTACAAAGTTGAAAGCTACATCTACAGCAATATTTTGCTTCCCATTTATTCAGGGAAGACTATTAGGTTAACACTTGTTAAAAATAAATTACAAGCTGTTTTTGTTTTTTTATTTACGCGCCATAAATATCTTGATAGTTTTTCATGCGCTCAAGCTGTTTTATTTCAGAATGGCTTTCTAAATATTCCATCAAATCACTTAAGGTAATAATTGAAAAAACATCTATACCTTGAGATTTTATTTCAGCAATTGCTGAAATATTATTTGGACCTCGTTCTTCTCTATCTAAAGCAATCAGCACTGTATCTAAAATACCACCAGCCTCTGTAATCAACGCTTTGGATTCACGAAAAGCGGTTCCTGCTGTAATCACATCATCAATCATCACTACTTTTTTCCCATCTAAAGGCGCGCCGATTAATTGTCCACCTTCACCATGCGTTTTAATTTCTTTGCGATTAAAGCTTACATTCATATTAATGCCTTGTTCAGCACAAGCAATTGCCGTTGCGGTACCGAGCGGTAAGCCTTTATAGGCAGGTCCAAATAAATGCCTTGCATTGGGTTTGTTTTTAATTAAAGTATTCGCATAAAAACCACCTAGGCGACGTAAAACATCACCCTGATAAAATAAACCTGCATTAAAAAAATAAGGGCTAATTCTGCCTGATTTTAAAGTAAATTCACCCCATCTAAGTACATCTGCTTCTAATATCATCTGAATAAAGGCTTTTTTTTCACTATTCATACAAATAATCCTATTAAAACAATTAACAAACTAAAAAAAACTGTTATGCTAACTCATAGGGGATGTGTGAGCCAGTCCTCTAAAGAGTCTAGATATTAATACTATTTATTAAGGATGATAAGTATGTCAGATCGCGAAACAGGCCATGTAAAATGGTTCAATGAAAAAAAAGGATTCGGCTTTATTCTTAACGAAAACGGCGAAGATATTTTTGTTCACTACAAAGATATTCAAGGCGTTGGATTCAAAACCCTCGAAGAAAAAGAGCACGTTAGCTTCAAACTAGATCAGGGTCCTAAAGGATTAAAAGCACAAGACGTTATGCGCCTTGAAGCTGCTGAAACTGCTGACGCCGAAGCTTAGCCGCAATCAACTAACCAATCTTGAGTCGGTAGATACTTTTCATACAGTACTGCCTCAGGTGTGTTTGGGTTAGGCGCCCACTGATACGTCCATTTCGCTTCTGGCGGAAGTGACATCAGGATGGATTCTGTTCGTCCGCCAGATTGCAAGCCAAACAACGTGCCGCGGTCATAAATTAAATTAAATTCAACGTAACGACCTCGTCGATGCGCTTGAAAACTTTTTTCTTGTGCCCCAAATGCGGTATTTTTACGTTTCTCTACAATCGGTATATAGGCCTTCAGATACGCATTACCAATGCTTTGCATGAGCCCAAAACTATGTTCAAAGCTATTTTTCGAATAATCATCAAAAAACAAACCGCCGATGCCGCGTGCTTCATCTCGATGTTTTAAATAAAAATAATTATCGCACCATGTTTTAAACTCAGGATAAATTGCTTCACCAAAAGGCAAGCAAGCTGCTCTCGCTGTTTTGTGCCAATGTACACAATCGTCATGAAACCCATAATAAGGCGTTAAATCAAACCCACCACCAAACCACCAAACCGGCGGTTTTCCATCTTGTTCTGCCATAAAAAATCGAACATTCGCATGTGATGTAGGCACATATGGATTATCTGGATGAATCACTAAAGAAACACCTAAAGCGCGAAATCGACAACCCGCGAGTTCAGGACGATTTGCTGTTGCTGAAGGCGGTAGGGTAGCACCATGCACCTCAGAAAAATTAACCCCTGCTTTCTCAAATACAGCGCCATGCTCAAGCACCCGAGATATACCGCCTCCACCGCCTGTGCGTGTCCAACTATCTTCAATAAAACATGCTTTACCATCTATTTTTTCAAGTGCTTCACAGATATTTTGTTGTAAATTGAGTAAATAACTTCGAATTTGCTCTAATGCATTTGAAGGTAACATGCTTTTTCCTAGAATTTATAAAAATAATGCTGAAAATTAAGGCTATTTTAAGCTCAAGTTTGTTAAACTACAATCTAAATTTAAGCTTGATTTTTTACTGGTTTTTTTATGCTATCAATAGCCCCCATGATTGATTGGACTAACATGCACTTTCGCGTGTTAATGCGCCTGCTCGCGCCCAAAGCATTACTTTATACTGAAATGCAAACACCAAACGCAATTCAACATCAACCAGCACGTGCACTCGAACGACATCATTCTGAATCTTCGGTTGCTTTGCAACTCGGTGGTTCAGATCCTGCTTTATTAGCCATAGCTGCAAAACAAGGCGAAGCTGCAGGTTTTACAGAGATTAATTTGAATTTAGGCTGCCCAAGCCCACGAGTTTTAGCGGGAAATTTTGGGGCATCCCTCATGACACAGGCAGCACTTGTATCTGATTGCATCAAAGCCATAAAACAAGCGGTTTCTATTCCTGTAACCGCTAAAACACGTATTGGTGTAGATAATCAAGATGGTTACGCATTTTTTGAGGGCTTTATAAACACTTTAATAAACTCAGGCTGCGACAAACTCATTGTCCATGCACGAAAAGCTTGGCTAAGTGGACTGAACCCCAAACAAAATCGTACGATCCCACCCATAAATTATGATTATGTTTATCGTATAAAATCCACATTGCCGCCACATATCCCCGTGATAATTAACGGTCATATTGAAGATATAAACGCAATTCAAACACATCTTAAAATACTAGATGGCGTGATGATTGGACGACTCGCTTGTCGTGACCCGTATGCGATTGCAACAATACATCATGCTTTGTATCCAAGCATTTCAAAACCATCTCGATGTGATGTGCTTGAAGCTTATTTTAGCTATGCTGCAACCCAAAAAACAGCACCTATATCTATTTTATTTAAACCTATTTTAAATCTCGTACATGGACTGCCTGGTGCACGTGCTTTCAAACAAGATTTATTAGCCATCAAAACCATCCCAAATAATCCTGCTATTTCTGATTTAGTACAAAAACTTAGTGCAATGGAGCGCGCTTTGGATGGATTTTCTGCGCCAAATCTAGTAAATTAAGCAAATCTTACCTTCAACGTTTATTTTAAGCGCTTATCTACAAAGCTCAAACAAAAGGATTATTTAGGCATGTTAACGACGTTATTCAAAAAAGTATTAGGTAGCCGCAACGAGCGCACCTTAAGACGTATGCAAAAAGAAGTACTTGCCATTAATGCCTTTGAACCTAGTATGCAAGCCTTAAGCGATAGTCAGCTTGCAGAAAAAACAAATACTTTTAGAAAGCGCATCCAACAAGGTGAAGGCTTAGATAACTTGCTTCCCGAAGCCTTTGCTGTGGTTCGTGAAACATCTGTTCGAACCTTAGGATTGCGTCACTTTGATGTACAGCTTATTGGCGGTATGGTTTTACATGAAGGAAATATTGCTGAAATGAGCACAGGGGAGGGGAAGACCCTCATGTCAACCCTTGCTGCTTATTTAAATGCAATTACAGGCCGTGGCGTACATATTGTCACAACCAATGATTATCTCGCCAAACGTGATGCTGATTGGATGAATCCCGTTTTTGAATTTTTAGGATTAACCGTTGGTGTGATTCACGGTGATATGACGCATCCTGAAAAACAAGCCGCTTATAGTACTGATATTTTGTATGGTACAAATAACGAATTTGGATTTGATTATTTGCGCGATAACATGGCATTTAGTCCAGATGAAAAAGTACAACGCGAACTTCATTTTGCAATTGTTGATGAAGTTGATTCTATTCTTATTGATGAGGCACGTACGCCACTCATTATTTCAGGTGCTGCTGAAGACAGCTCAGCACTTTATCTTAAAGTGAATCAAATTATTCCTAAATTAGCACTACAACCTGGTAGTGACGACGCAAATACATCAGAAGAAAATACAGCGACAGGGGATTACACTGTTGATGAAAAACAAAAACAAGTGCATCTTACAGAAACTGGCCATCAACACATTGAAAAATTATTAACAAAAGCAGGCTTACTGGCATCCGGCGAAAGCTTATATCACGCCAATAACATTGTCTTAATGCATCATGTTAATGCAGCACTTCGAGCGCACGTTATGTTTCATCGTGATGTTGATTATATTGTTCAAAATAATCAGGTCGTCATCGTTGATGAACACACCGGTCGCACCATGCCAGGACGACGTTGGTCTGAAGGCCTACATCAAGCCACCGAAGCCAAAGAAGGAGTTTCTATTGAAAACGAAAACCAAACCTTAGCTTCGATTACTTTTCAAAATTTCTTCCGAATTTACGATAAGCTCGCAGGTATGACGGGTACTGCAGATACTGAAGCATACGAGTTTCAACAAATTTATGATCTAGAAGTCGTCGCTATTCCAACAAATAAACCTATGATTCGTATCAACGAACCTGATTTGGTTTATTTAACGCAAGATGATAAATACCAAGCGGTTATTCAAGATATTATTGACTGCAAAAAACGCAACCAACCTGTTCTAGTTGGAACAGCTTCTATCGAAGCGTCTGAACTTTTACATCAATTATTAAAAAAAGCAAAAATTAAACATCAAGTATTAAACGCTAAATTTCATGAAAAAGAAGCACATATTATTGCGGAAGCCGGCAGACCGGGAGCAATCACGATTGCAACCAATATGGCAGGGCGAGGCACGGATATTGTACTCGGTGGTAGCTTAAAAGCAGAGCTTGAGGCACTACCTGAAGATACGGCTGACGCTGATCGTACCGCATTAACTGCCGACTGGAGAAAACGCAATCAAGAAGTGCTTCAAGCAGGGGGCTTACGTATTATTGCCTCTGAGCGCCATGAATCAAGACGTATTGATAATCAATTAAGAGGACGAGGAGGCCGCCAAGGAGACCCTGGTAGCAGCCGATTTTATTTATCGCTTGATGATAGTTTAATGCGTATTTTTGCATCAGAACGTGTAACCTCCATGATGCGGAAACTCGGCATGAAGCCAGGTGAGCCCATTGAGCATAAATTAGTAAGCAAAGCCATTGAAAATGCCCAAAGAAAACTCGAAGGGCACCATTTTGATGTCCGAAAACAACTGCTTGGCTACGATAACGTTGCTAATGAACAACGTAAAGTCATGTATTCTCAACGCGCTGAAATTATGGCTATGGATGACGCACACGAAACCATACTCAAAATGATAACTGGGGTTATAAATACCCTTGTCGACACACACTTGCCACCCAATAGTTTAGAAGACCAATGGAATATTGAAGCAATCAATACATTGCTCACCGAAGAATTCAAACTTCAACTCTCTTTGACAGCATGGCTTGAAGAAGATTTGAATATTCAACAAGAACAAATTAAAACGCGTATTCTTGAATTAGCAAAAAAACACTATCAAGCCAAAGAAGATATTCTCGGTCGAGAAATGCTCTCTCAATTTGAAAAATCGATTATGTTACAGAGCATGGATCAACATTGGCGTGAACATTTAGCCGCAATGGATTACTTAAGACAAGGCATTCATCTTCGTGGGTATGCCCAAAAAGATCCAAAACA
>JASJHH010000207.1:0-3104 GCA_033791145.1 Legionella sp. | reverse complement strand
AAAATATAATCTATCTGAAGCATCAAAATCCGTCGACACAGTCTCCGGGTTACAATTAAGCATAATAACCTGGTAATCCGCTTCACGCAGTGCAAGTGCCGCGTGCACACAACAGTAATCAAACTCAATGCCTTGCCCAATGCGATTGGGCCCACCGCCTAAAACCATAATTTTATTCGAAACATCCTCAGGACGAGACTCACACCGTGAGGCATAACATGAATACAAATAAGCAGTTTCACTTGGAAATTCTGCAGCACACGAATCAATCCGTCGATATACAGGTGTTATATCCAAAGCAAGCCTATGCTTACGAACAGCTGCTTCATCACTCAATAAACAATCGGCTAAATAAGCATCTGAAAAACCACGTCGTTTTAAATCACGTAGCAAAATAGCATCAAGATCATTAAGCGTATGATTTTTAATCAACTGCTCTGCACGTACTAAATCTTCAAGCTCACCCAAAAACCAAGGGTCTATTTTAGACTCTTGATAAATTTCATCTCGTGTTAACCCATGCCGATAAGCGTCTAAAATTGCCCAAAGTCGCTCTGGCGTTGGCTCACGTAACTGCCCGCGTAATACAGACATATCATTATCTTCTGGTTTAAAACGCGCCTCAATCCCAACATGCCCAGTTTCTAAACTCCGTACTGCTTTTAAAAGCGCTGATTGAAAATTAGAGCCGATTGACATCACCTCACCCACTGATTTCATTTGGGTCGAAAGGATATTCGGTGTTTGTGGAAATTTATCAAAATTAAAGCGCGGAATTTTAACCACAACATAATCAAGCGTTGGCTCAAAAGAAGCAGGCATTTGTCCGCCTGTAATCTCGTTTTTAAGTTCATCTAGGGTATACCCAACCGCGAGCCGCGCTGCAACTTTTGCAATTGGAAAACCTGTGGCTTTTGAAGCCAATGCTGAGCTACGCGACACACGCGGATTCATCTCAACCACAAGCAGTCTTCCATCAGCTGGATTCACCGCAAACTGAACATTTGCACCACCTGTTTCAACACCGACTGCACGCACCACTTTAAGCGTTGCATCTCGCATGCGCTGATATTCTTTATCCGTTAGCGTTTGCGCGGGTGCGACCGTAATAGAGTCACCTGTATGCACCCCCATCGGATCTAAGTTTTCAATGGTGCAAATAATAATGCTTTGGTCGTTTTTATCCCGAACAACCTCCATTTCAAACTCTTTCCAACCCATCACAGATTCATCTAAAAGTAATTCTCGTGTGGGTGATAACGCCAAGCCTTGCGTGCAAATCTCTTCAAATTCTTCGCGGTTATAAGCAATCCCACCGCCTGAGCCACCCATGGTAAACGAAGGCCGAATAATCGTCGGAAAGCCTAATTGCGCTTGCACCGATAACGCTTCTTCAAGACTATGCGCAATGGCAGAGCGGGGCATTTCAAGCCCAATTGAAATCATTAAGGCCCGAAATTTCTCACGGTCTTCTGCTTTATCGATTGCTTCACGGCTCGCGCCAATTAGCTCAACACCGTGTTGCTCTAAAATGCCTTCACGCACTAAATCGAGCGTGCAGTTTAAAGCCGTTTGGCCACCCATAGTCGGTAATAAGGCATCTGGCCTTTCTTTTTCAATAACCCGGGCCACTTCTTGCCAACGTACAGGTTCAATATACGTGGCATCCGCAAGCTCAGGATCGGTCATGATGGTTGCAGGATTCGAGTTCACTAAAATCACACGATACCCTTCTTGCTTTAAAGCACGAACGGCCTGTGTTCCTGAATAGTCAAATTCGCATGCCTGCCCAATCACAATAGGACCTGCACCCAAAATTAAAATCGACTGAATATCCGTTCGTTTTGGCATTAAGACCACGCATCAGTAAAAGGTGGCCTATTTTATCGTGTTTTTTATGACTTGTCTTTAGAAGCTGCATGGCGTTTTATCTCAACGCTGGCCCCGTAGGTTTAAATAGCGGATAAAATATAATAGCATTACGTAGAGGGGGCAAATTTTTTGTTTATTAAACAACAGATCTGACCCCGTAGGTTTTAACTCAAGGATAAATAATCATGCTTCAAGACGTCGCACAGCAATATACTCAAACCATTCAAACGTTTTATTTATTAATCTTAGTGATTAATGCTTTAATACACGTACTCTTTGCAGGCGCCGTTGCAAAAGATGCAGGGCAACTTCAAAAAGTTGGCGGGCGTCCAGCACTCGTCTCTGCCGCAACGTGGGCTTTTGCAACACTCTTAGGCGGCGTTTTTGTCGCAGCAATCTATTGGTTTATTCACCACTCGACCTTAACACGCCCCGCAGCAGCAACAAAAAGTGTACGCTAGGCTTCTATATCAACTTTCCCATCTTTAGATAACAACACGGCAATGGGCCGTGTTGTTGGAAAATGGGCGAACAAAATAATCATCATCACTGTAATTGGCACAGATAAAAACATGCCGACCACCCCCCAAATAATGCCCCATAAACCCAATGCAAATAAAATCACGAGCGGACTTAAATTAAGTGACTTACCCATATAACGCGGCTCAAGAATATTACCAATAATAAATTGCACCACCACAAGGCCCGAGGTCATGAGTATAAACGGCATCCAAGTCTGAAATTGTATAAGTGCTAGCAATGCTGGAAAAAGCGTTGCGATAATTGCACCAATACTTGGAATATAATTCAAAAAGAAAATTAAGAGCGCCCAAAATTCCGCAAAATCAAGCCCAATCGCAAGCATAATCCCCCAGCTGGCTATCGCTGTTAAAAGCCCCATCAGTGTTTTTAAGCCCAAATACGTTTGCGTATCTCGAATCGTACGTGCTATTAAATTTTGAACCACTTTTCGTTTGCGAGGTGACGGTATGAGTAATGCGAGTTTTTGATGAAACACTGATTGCTCGACAAATAAAAAGCTAACATATAATGCAATTAATACAGCAGAACCCGCAACCGAGGTAAAGCCTGCATAAATATTCATTAAGATTTTTTGAAAATTAAGTTCATCCACGAATTTATCTATATTTGAAATGAGTTTAGATAGTAACTGCTGATCAAGCTGCCCCATTAAATGCTTAAAGCTCGCTTGATAACGGGCAGACGCGCTA
>JASJHH010000206.1:0-25744 GCA_033791145.1 Legionella sp. | reverse complement strand
GCATATTTACCTGCCGCTAGATACTTTAAAAACCTGGGATCCAAGTATTTTAAGTGATTTAGATGCCCATCGCTTATTTTGTATTGATGCACTCGATGCAGTGATGGGCCTCCCGGCCTGGGAAGAAGCACTCTTTCATCTATACAACCGCATTCGAGATAGTGCTGAAAGCACGTTGATTATTGCAAGCCGTACCTCGCCACGACAAGCCAACATTCAGCTTCCTGATCTTCAGTCACGCTTAAATTCAGGGCTTGTTATGCAAGTACAAGCACTCAGTGATACAGATAAAACACAAACCCTCTCTATCGCTGCAAAACGCCGTGGCTTTGAGCTATCGCCAAGTGCCGCACAGTTTTTAGTGCACCGCAGTGCACGAAACATGCATGATTTGCATGCCTTACTCGACCGCCTTGACCATGCGTCATTGGTTGCACAACGCAAAATCACCATTCCGTTTATTAAAACCATCTTAAATTGGTAAATTACTTGAAATCACTTGAAATTTCCCCACAAGCTCAACTATAGTTTCAGGTATCATCGAAGAAAAAAACGGCGCAATATGCCTAAAACAGCTCTTTATTTAGCAGGTGGTGGGGCCCGAGGGGCCTATCAAGCGGGTGTACTCAAAGCAATACAGCATATTTTTCAACCGAAAACGTCTCCGTTTAGCATGATAAGCGGGGTTAGCATCGGCAGCGTCAATGCCGCGATTCTTGCTGAAAATGCCGATGATTTTGGGTTGGGTGTCGAAAAGCTTGAAGCACTATGGCATAACATTCACTGTCAACAAGTTTACAATGCCAGCAATTATGCTTTGAGCAAATCTATTGCTCGCAATCTAAGCCGTTTTATCGTGAAACCCCGTAATTCCGGTTATTTACTCGATACAACGCCATTACAAGATTTTTTTCGAGACCATATCGATTTTAATAAAATTCATCAAAACATCGAACAAGGCACTTTAGAAACATTCGAAGTGATTAGTAATTGCTACGAAACGCAGCAAACCATCTCGTTTTATCAGCATCATATGCCGAATTTTGACGATTGGTCTTACCCAAGACATACCAGCCAACGCACAACATTACGTGCTGAACATATTCTTTCATCCAGTGCGCTTCCGCTTTTTTTCCCGGCTATTCCTATTCGAGGCCGACATTATGGCGATGGCAGCATGGGTTTAGTGTCGCCCTTGCGCGGACCGATTCGTTTTCATGTTGAAAAAATTCTTATTATTGGTACGCGCCCAACGCCGGGTACTATCTTGCCTGAAAAACTCCAAACCGCTGACATTGGCTTTGCGCATATTTTAGGTAACATGCTAAATAGCTTGTTTTTAGATAATCTTGACCGAGATATCGAAAACGTAAATCGCATGAACGACATTGCGCACTTGCTCTCTATTTGGAAAAAACGACACTCGCCTTGGCGCCCTATCGACATGTTTTGTCTAAGACCTAGCATGGATGTTGCAAGACTCGCACAAGACAAATACCACAGCATGCCCAGCTTTTTGCGGATGTGTTTAAATTGCCTCGGTGCAGAACAGCATTCTGGTGATTTACTGAGCTTTCTTTTATTCGAAAAAGAATTTACCCGCGATTTAATTAAACTCGGCTACGAAGATACTCTGGCTCAAGAAGCAGCGTTACAGCCGTTTTTTTCTTCTAAGTAAAATCATTAGTAAAATCATTAGGGTCAGGTTCTAATGGCACTAAATTAAGCCGTTACTTTATGAGATTCACCCATCTCCGTCTTTGCGAGGAGTGCCATTGGGGTCAGGTTTATTTGATATTATTTTGCCTCACTTCATCCAAGTGCACTTATTATTGCACTTAGTTGAACTATATGTCATTATGGTTTTATATGGAAAACGGATTGTGGTTATGATTAATAGAGCATTCTGGCTAAATAAAATCGAACTGGCGTGGAAAAAACGAACTGTTATCTGGTTTCCTGGGGTTCGCCGTGCAGGAAAAACATCAATTTGTAAAAGCATTCCTGACTGCGAATATTTTGATTGTGAGTTGCCTAGAATTAGGCGAATGATGGAAGACCCCGAAGATTTCTTAAATGGATTACGGGACAAACGTATTGTTCTTGATGAAATTCATCGATTACATAATCCATCGGAGTTATTAAAAATTGCGGCAGATCATTATCCGGATATAAAAATTATAGCCACGGGCTCATCAACTTTGTCAGCAAGTAAAAAATTTCAGGATACTTTAACGGGTAGAAAAGTAAAGATATGGTTAGCACCCATGTTAATTAATGAAAGTAGGCTGTTTAAAGCGACGGATATGCAACACCGTTTGTTATATGGCGGGCTGCCTCCATTTTTTATGGAAGATGAAATACCAGAGCGTGAATTTATCGAATGGAGCGACGATTACTGGGCAAAAGACGTACAAGAATTATTTAATATTACGAACAAGCATTCATTTCAGCGATTTATGGAGTTGTTGCTTGCTAATAGCGGCAATCTATTTGAAGCCACTAAATTTGCTGCGCCATGTGAGGTAAGCCGCACAACGATAAACAAATACCTATATGTTTTACAACAAACATATGTGGCTCACGTAATAAAACCATACACCAGCTATGCCCCTAGTGAAATAGTATCTGCTCCAAAAGTATATGGTTTTGACACCGGTTTTGTTTGTCACTATAAAGGCTGGTTTGACTTGAGGCGAGAAGATTTAGGTTTTTTATTTGAGCATATCGTACTTAACGAAATTCTCGGACAATTCCCAAAGTGCAACGTGCGTTATTGGCGAGATAAATCTAAACATGAAATTGATTTCGTATACCTTAAAAATCGCCATCAAACACCAATAACCATAGAGTGCAAATGGTCAGCGAATAATTTTAGCTTTAAGGCACTCACAAAATTTCGTTCCCGCTATCCAGATGGAGACAATTTTGTTGTTGCTTCTGACGTTGATCGCCCTTTTTCTAAATGTTCAGGAGATATTACCGTTAAATTTGTTAATCTTGACGGGTTGATTGAAGCGCTAGCTGCCTGACTTCATGCCAAACAAAAAAAGCCTCGGCGGCTTGTTGAACCAACATCCCAAAACCATCTACTGCCTGACACCCATAACGCCGTGCAAAAGCAACAAAAGGGGTTAACCCCGATACGTCATAACTTAAATCATAACAGAACGGCTTGTTTGTTAAAAAAGATGCCGCGGACAAGCCGCGGCACGTAGGAATAGTATTAATCACTAAATCATACGCGCCCAGATTATTCTCAAGATTAATATATTGCACACGTTTATCTTGCAGTGTATTAATCCATGCACGTGCACGCGCTTCAGTGCGATTATAAATACTAATTTGCTTGGGATTTTGAGTGAGCAGTGCAGGTACGATGCCCCGTGCGGCACCCCCTGCTCCTAAACATAAAATACGGGCATCTTGAAGTTGAATACGTGTGTTTAAATCGCGCACTAAACCAATTCCATCCGTATTATCAGCGCAAATACGCTGATGCGTATCTAGCCACAAAGTATTTGCAGCACCTGCTTTTAAACAGCGCTTTGTTTTGATTTTAGCTAAATCAAACGCGCGTATTTTACCTGGCGCTGTAATATTTAAGCCACACCCGCCAGCTTCAAAAAAAGCATGCACTTGCTGCCCAAAGCACGCAGGATTTAGCAAAATACAATCATATCGCAGCATGATTCCAGAAGTTTCTGCAAATTGCTGATGTAGCATTGGGGATAAGCTATGTGCAATGGGCGCGCCAATCACCGCATAGCGGTCTAGCATGCTAAGCTTTTATCCACGAGCTCACGCAAGTCTTTTGAGAGCTTCTCGGCTGACAGGCGCTTTAGTTGCGTTTGCATGGCATTTTGTCTGACGGCATCAAACCGCTGCCAGCGCGTGAACGGCGTTGTAAGACGTGCTGCAATTTGTGGGTTCAACTTATCAAGCGCTAAGATTTGCTTAGCCAAAAAGGCGTAGCCACTGCCATCTTCCGCATGAAAATAGCGTGGATTACTCTGACAAAACGCACCGATGACCGAGCGTACTTTATTCGGGTTTTTAAAATCAAAGGCCTCATGTTTGCATAATGCTTCAACAGATACTAAAGCATCTGCTGTGCTTGAACTTGCTTGCAGTGCGAACCACATCTCAAGCACTAAATCATCATCTTTCCAATTTTGATAAAACGCATCAATGGCTTTCGTGCGACATGCTTTATCTGGATGATTCACTAATAAACCAAAACTTGCGATTTGATCGGTCATGGTTTGTGCAGTTTTAAATTGCGCCTCACATAATTCGCGTGCCTCGGATGGCCTTGCTTTCATCATAAAAAACAAACACATATTACGTAGCCGACGCGCGGCATATGCCTCTCCCTGCATCTGATGTGTTTCAGTTGCAAAAAGCGTTGTATACATCTCAAGTAATTCAGGCCATAGTGCCTCACCAAGCGCTATACAATAGGCATCACGCGCATCTTCAATGCGTGTCACATTAATATTAGATAACCCGCTCACGACCTCTTCAAAGCTCGGTGGCGCTAAAATTACCGCGCGCAGTGCTTTATCTAGCGATTCATCAAGCAGCACTGCCCGAAATGCTTCAATTACTGCCGTATCTAAAGCACTATTTAGCATCTGGCCGCGCACCACACGCATTGCTGCATCCCATTTTGCAAACCCATCGGTTTCAACCTGTAAAATACCTAAGTGCTCAACCTGAGTTTTTGCATCATCTAATATCACAGGGGCTGAAAAGCCGCGCAATAGCGATATATGCTGCGGTGCTTGACTGATATTTTGTAATTCAAATACTTGCTCTGATTGATTGAGCAAAAGCACGGGATTTTCAATCGCAATCGCATCGCCTTTGACATCAAATAATGCAATTTCAATTGGAATGGGTCGCGGTGTTTTCACGCCTGATTGTTTGAATTTAAGTGTAAAAGTATTGTTTTGATAAGCTTTTTCTACTAATGCCACTTGTGGTGTGCCGGCTTCGGTATACCAAGCAAAAAATTGGTCCAAATTTTGTTGATTTGCATCGGCCATTGCTGCCACGAAATCTTCAATCGTCACGGCACTCCCATCATGCCGCTCAAAATATAAATCCATCCCGCGTCGAAAGCCTACTTTGCCAAGCAAGGTATGAAGCATACGAATCACTTCAGCGCCTTTGTTATAAATTGTTGCGGTATAAAAATTATTGATTTCTTGGTATGAGGCAGGCCTAACTGGATGCGCCATAGCGCCTGCATCTTCAGGAAACTGCGATTGGCGTAATACTTTAACGTCTTCGATGCGATTCACATCACGTGAATTCATGTCACGTGAAAATTCTTGGTCTCTAAATACGGTAAGCCCTTCTTTTAAACTCAGCTGAAACCAATCGCGGCAGGTTACGCGATTTCCTGTCCAATTATGAAAGTATTCATGTGCAACAACGCTTTCAATATTGGCATAATCTTGGTCGGTCGCAGTATCCGGTCTTGCTAAAATATATTTTGCATTGAATACATTCAGGCCTTTGTTCTCCATGGCACCCATATTAAAATCGCTGACCGCGACAATCATATAAATATCTAAATCATACTCACGTCCATATTCACGCTCATCCCATGGCATGGCTGATTTGAGTGATGTTAGTGCATGCAAAGCTTTATCAGCTTGGCCTTGCTCTACATACACGCGCAAATCAATCATACGCCCTGAAATCGTCTTGTATTCATCTTGCACACACGCTAAATCACCTGCAACCAAGGCAAATAAATAAGCAGGTTTCTTAAACGGGTCGTGCCATAGCGCCCAATGTCTATTATCGCCGGCATCCCCTGAGGCCTGTAAATTTCCATTAGAGAGCAAGACAGGATATTTTGTTTTATCCGCTGAAATACGCGTGGTATAAACAGCAAGGACGTCAGGTCTGTCTAGAAAATAAGTGATGCGTCGAAACCCTTCTGCCTCACATTGCGTACAAAAAAATCCGTTTGAGCGATATAGTCCTGACAGCGCCGTATTATCTTGCGGTAAAATACGTGTAATAATTTCAAGCTCAAAACTATCAGGACATGCATTTAAAATCAGCTGATTGGATTGCAATTGATAATCAGCCTCTGATAATTTTTTCCCATCTAATGCAATACTTTCAAGCGCTAAGGCTTCACCATCAAGGCATAATGCACCCGACTGCATGCGTTTGAGCTGCATGGTATTTTTAACTAAGGCATGCGTCTCAAATAAATCTATGTCTAAATTGACTGTATTGATATGAAACACCGGCGGTGTATAAGCGCTTAAATAGGTTGTTTGATTACTTTGATTGGACATAACTACTCCTGTTTTAATTCTTTCGCATATAATGCATTCACCGAGGCAATATCCCCAGCACTTAAATGGGTCCGCTGGCCAATCTGAACACCTAACATCCGGGGTATGAGTGTTGGTTTTTCATTTTGACTAAACGCGGTTTCTGAATAATGCATGATGGAGTCATAATCATATGATCCTTGGTTTTGTCCTTCTCCTGCACGCTTTTTAAAATTATGGTAATGCGCGTTATCAATATTTTCCCACGCGACTTTAATATATTTATCGCGATCAAGCCGTGCTTGCTCATGCCAAAGCCCTATCAAGTGCCCTAGCTCATGCGCAACCTTTAACGTATGGCAGCGCGATGCTAAATCAACCACTTGCACCCCTCCTTGTCGCCCAACAGATGACGAACAACGCGTGCCCACATTTGGCTGAAACAGTACGTAATCTGAATCAGGATTCAGATGCTCCGGCGTTATTCGTACAAACCGAACCACTGTTTCAGCCTCCCATAATGTCATCGCTTTCAAAATTTCTGCCTGCTGCGTTAAAGGCATTGCATCATCTATCTGATAAGGCACAATTGCGTTCGGCCAAAGTAAGGCTTCAGGCTCAATGACTATCATGCCTTTCGGCTCGAGCCCCGCAATACTCATGCCAGCCCAAAAAAATCCCACAATAAATAAGCTAAACTTCTTCATGTCTTGTCGCTAATCGCAAGCGCATACAATGCATTGCGACTGCTTCCGGTTAATGCTGCTGCAATTTTAACAGCTTGCTTCAGTGGCAAATCTTTTAATAAAATATCAAGGCATTTTTTATCTGCTAGGCTATCTGCTTTCGCTATTCTTGGTAAAATCATAACCACAAACTCCCCTTTGAGGCGTGCTTTATCAGCCAAAAACCAAGCTTTAACCGCATCTAAATTACCGCGTACAAAAGCTTCAAAAACTTTAGTTAATTCTTTGGCAATCACAAATTCAACGTCTTTTCCAAATACTTCATGGATATCTTCAAGGCAAGCCAATAATCGATGGGTTGACTCATAAAATACAAGGGTATGTGATATGACAGCATTAAAATCAGCTAATGCACGAATGCGCGCAGCCTTGGTCGCCGGTAAAAATCCACCAAACGTAAATACATCAGATGGCACGCCTGCTGCTGATAAAGCCGCAACAAAAGCACATGCGCCCGGAATAGGCACCACTTTAATATCTGCTTTATGCGCTGCAACAACCAGTGGATAGCCTGGGTCTCGAATTAATGGCGTTCCTGCGTCACTAATTAATGCAATATTCTGACCTTTTTGAAGGCTTTCGATTAAACGTACACAGGCCTTTGATTCGTTATGGGCATGAAAGGCCACAAGCTTTGTTTGAATCCCAAGCGCCTCTAATAATACACGTGAGTGCCGTGTGTCTTCTGCTGCAATCAAATCAACTGACGATAAAATGCTCACAGCGCGCTGTGTGATATCTTCTCGATGACCAATTGGTGTCGCCACAACATAAAGTGTGCCGTTAGAACTTGCGATTGAATGCGTCATGGTTTATCCTGCTACGTCTAATTCGGGAGGTTACACGCTCATGCTGTTGCACTTTCGTCACCTAAGAAGTTACTTGAAAATCATGGCCTTTTTGGCCTGTCTTGGCTTGCTGTCGCACTGTACCAACGTTGTGCGCGGTGGTTCGCGCCCCATCGCAAGCCCTTATGCCATGCCTGCAGACACGTATATCGCCCTTGCCAACAACCATTTAGGCGAAGAAAAGCAAGCACTCTTACTTCTTGCCGCAGGCCGTCTCGTTGATGAAGGCGAATGGAAAAAAGCTAAAAATATCCTAACACAAATAACACCTGAATCTCCGCTTCAAACGGATAAAAAAGCCTTATTGCTCGCAAAAATTGACCTTGCTAAAAAACAGCCTAAGACCGCGCTCAGCAAACTTGCACGTATTCGTCACGCAGAACAGCTCCCGGTCTATGAGCAAGCGCAATTTCATGAAGCGCTGGCACACAGCTATCAAGCATTGAACAGACCTCTTGAATCTATCTCTGAGCGCATTAAACTCGATAATATCCTACCCGATCCCTTATCACGTGACAATAACCGTCGTGCACTCTGGCTCGCACTCACCACCTTACCCAATGCAGAACTAAAAACCCTCTCAGTCGAGGCAGCCCCTGACTCGATTTTACGCGGCTGGACTGAGCTTGCCTTGATTGCGCGCAAAAATCCTGCCTATCCTGACAAAATGCTCGCAGCACTCGAGCAATGGCAGCAAACCTATGCTAAGCATCCTGCCCGCGCGCTCTTACCTCAGTCACTTGAAGCCATGCAGGGGTACTTGCATGCAAAACCCAAACAAATTGCTTTGTTACTCCCTTTATCAGGGGCACTATCAGGGCCCGGCCATGCCGTTCAAGACGGATTTATGGCAGCCCTTAGAAACCAAGGCGCCGTCAGCAAGACAACCTTGCGCTTTTATGATACCCATCGCCTTTCAGCTGCCAGCGCCTATCATCGTGCCATTTCAGATGGTGCTGATTATGTCATTGGTCCACTTTCAAAAGCTAACGTTGCAACGGTTGCTTCTATGCAACACCCTGTTCCAACGCTCTTGCTCAATAATGTTGGGACACACACACAAGATAATGCTTATCAATTCGGACTCTCACCCCCTAATGAAGCCCGCCAAGTGGCCGTCAAAGCAAGAAGAGCCGGGCACGCCCGCGCTTTAGTGATTGCACCAACTGGCGCTTGGGGCGACGAAACCCTGCAGGCATTCACAGAAGAATGGCGCAATTTGCGTGGTCAAGTGGTCGATACGTTGCAGTTTGACTCCAGCAATACAGAGCAGCTCAATGACGCTGTGCGTGGCTTATTACATGCGATGCCTGATGACGAGCGTAAAAGACAACTCCGTGCCATTGCGAAAAATCCTTCCATGGAGAGAACCGCCCTACGCCGTGAAGATTTTGATGTGGTTTTTCTGCTGGCTTACCCATCTAATGCACGTCAAATCATGCCGTTATTAAGATATTATTATGCAGGAAAAGTTCCTGTTTATTCGACCTCAAGCATTTATGCCGGCACACAAAATACCATGGCCGATCGCGATCTCGACCATATTATTTTTTGTGATATGCCTTGGGTTTTTAAAAACCCCGGGATGAAACAGCGCGATTGGCCTGAAGGCTTTAATAGCTATACCCGTCTTTATGCGCTTGGCATGGACAGCTATACACTCGGAACGGAGCTGAATTCACTTCTGCTTTTCCCAGCCCTTGGCACGGACAATCAAACCGGCGCGCTTTATTTAAGCCAAGACCACCGTATTTCACGCATTCTTCCCTTTGCACAGTTTGATAGCGGCATTGCAAAACCACTCTAACAAGTCTATATACATTATATGGAGTAAAATTAGATCAAGGTGGGCCTGTCATGCCTAAATACAACCCCTTTAAAGATATTCTTAATCCAATCGCTGCAAAAAAAAGAAAAAGCAAAGCAAACAGCGCAAAAAGCAAAAAGGTTATTGCAAAAAACAAAGCCGTAAACAACACCATGCGCGAACGACTCAAAGCTTATAAAGCCTCGCCACAACAAGAAAGAAAAGAGCCTCAAAAAAAAGAGTTTCGCGCAAAAGAAATCAAACGTAGAGCAAATGCAAAACGCGCAGCTGCACTCCAGGCTGAAAAAGACAGCTTACTTGAGCAACTTCAAACCACGCAAAGAGAATTTAAAGCCCTCAAGAACAAATTTGTTACCATCAATCCTCAAAATGCAGCACTTGATCAACAAATACTAGATATTCGGCTAGTACAACTTAATAACCAAATACAAGTATTAAACAAAAAAATACAAAACCACAAGCCATCTTCTTTATTGAGACAAATATGGGAAGATTTTGTAAACACCTTTCGTGCTTTTGGGGGTATGGAAGAATTAACCGAAACAACCCAAAGAAAAAATAATATTGCGTCAGAGCATGCCAACATCAAAAACATACAAGCCAAAATAGAAGCAACACAAAAAAGAGCAGCCCAAAACCAAACAAAAAGAACAGCTGAAAACGCACAAGACATAAAAGAAGCGTTAGGAAAAAGTGAACGCATCGTATCTCTTACCGAACAATATACCGAAGTCGCCACAGCATTATTACAAGAAAAACTAATTCCTTACTGCAAACTAAAAGCCAATAACAACCTAAAGCAAGTTGCTATAAGCCTGCTTGAGCTCTTAGAAACACCGACCAAAGACAAGCGTGCAGCATTTAAAGAAACTATTCACGATCACCTAGATTACATAACCGGTGAAGATGAGAACACCCAAAATTTTATCGCCTTATTTGAAGAAGCAAGCGAGATGTATGCGCTCGATGACTTGCTCCCTGATACCATGTCTAGAAAAATAGACGCTGAACGCTTAAAGCAAAAACTAGATGCGTTTAAGCCAAATACAGATAACAAAAATACATCTGAATTTAAGAAATAGTTCGTCCACCATCCACACGCAACGTTTGCCCTGTCATATAAGCATTAAAAAGCACACTAAGTACTGCACTTGCAACCCATTTCGGCGCGCCAAAACGCGCCAGTGGGATTTTTTTAAGTAATTTTTCTTGGGTCTCATCACTTAGCGCATTTTTTCCTTCAGGCAAAATAATCGCACCAGGTGCTACCGCATTAACGCGAATTTCTGGCGCATATTCACGCGCGAGCGCCTCGGTTTGTAACTTTAATGCAGCCTTAGTTTGGGCATAGACTATATAATCACGCAAAGGCTTTTCTGCATGAATATCTGTGATATTAATAATATTAGCGTTATTGGATTGCACTAAATAGCCACGCGCAGCATCTGCAAGCCAAAACGGCGCTTTCACGTTCACTCGCCACAAATCATCCCAAATTGCTTCATCAAATCCATTCACAGGAGTTTTCATAAAATTTGAGGCATTATTCACGACAACATCTAATCGCTGCTGCCAATTAAACGCGGCTTTAATTAATTTTTTAGCATCTGATTTTACATTTAAATCAGCCGTGCGCACCAAAGCGCTATTTGCGCGCTTTGTATTTAATTTTGTTGCGAGTGTATTCGCATCATCGCGTGATGCGTGACAGTGCACCACAACGTCATAGCCTACGTCATGTAGCGCGCATGCAATGGCCGCCCCAATGCGTCGTGCTGCTCCTGTAATGAGTGCAACACCTAAGGCTTGTGTCTTATCTCGATTCACGGTATTGTCTCCTTTTTAAACATAAAAAGCGCATCATGCAGCCGATTGATTACTTGCACGAATATCTAGCCCAGCACAAAAAAATACCTTTTGTTGACTTCATGCAGCAAGCGCTTTATTCGCCTAAATGGGGCTATTATAACCGATCTCAATCCCCTTTAGGGGGCAGTGGCGATTTTATTACAGCACCCGAACTTACTCCACTTTTTGGCTATAGTATTGCAAACCAATGTGAAAGCATTTTAACGCAGCTAAAACATCCCGAAATTCTTGAATTTGGTGCAGGCTCCGGGCGTCTTTGTATTGATGTGTTAACGCGTCTTGAAGTGCTGAACGCACTGCCTGAAACCTATCATATTCTAGAAATCAGTGGCTCGCTTCGGGCCTTACAACAACAAAACATTCAAGCTGAACTTCCGCATTTAGCACATCTTGTTCGCTTTCATACAAGCCTACCCAAAACGCCTATTGAAGGCGTTATTCTTGCGAACGAAGTCTTAGACGCCATGCCCGTTCATCGTTTTTTAAAAACACCTGACGGGATATTTGAAAGTTTAATTTGCTTAGATAACAATCAGCAGCTTATCGAGCAATTTGAGCCATGTACGAATGCTGCGCTCATCAAACATATTAATCATGTGATCCCGCATGAAATTAAAACACCTTATGCCTCTGAAGCTAATTTATTTATCCAAAGCTGGATAAAAACTTGTTTTGATTTGCTCTCCAAAGGCGCGGTGCTACTTATAGATTACGGTTTTCCACAGCATGAGTATTATCATCCCGATAGACACCAAGGGACACTGATGTGTCACTATCAACATACAGCGCACGCCAACCCACTCGCACACCCAGGCGAAGAAGACATTACAGCGCATGTTGATTTTACGCATGTTGCCGACAGTGCTTTAAGCACAGGCTTTCAGGTGACAGGCTATACCAATCAAGGGGCTTTTTTACTGGCGAACGGTTTGTTAAGCTTACTTGAGGCCGTCGCTAACAATATAAAAGCCCAAACTAAAGCACAGCAAGCTGTCAAAAAATTAGTACAGCCTCATGAAATGGGCGAATTATTTAAAGTCATGGGTTTAACAAAAAAACTTGATATCCCTTTAACTGGATTCCAACTGCATGATAAACGAGCGAGCCTAGACAGATGAGCACTTACTTAACCACTGTTGAACTACAAAAACCCTCCATGAGCTTTTCTGCAGGCCACACCACTATTTTTTCAGCGACAGATAGAGAGCCACTGCATGGACATCGCTACGATGTTTACTTAGCGCTCAGCACACAAATCGAAAAAAATGGTTTAACGTTTGATTATCGCTATTATAAAGATCGCGTACAAACACTCTGCAAGCAATTACATCAAACTTTTTTAATGCCGACAGAGTCTCCTTATTTAATTTATGATGAAGATGCTGAGTATTATTATTTTACGTTTAACCATAAAAAAATGGTCTTTCTCAAAGAAGATATCACGCTTATGCCGCTCGCAAATATTACCATTGAAGAGCTTTCTCGTTGGTTTATACAAGAGCTGATTCATGATGAGCTTGCATTAGAGCGCCATCATATTGCGCGGTTGGTGGTTAAAATTTTCTCGGCCCCAGGACAGTGCGCAAGTCATACCTGGGAGCGCTAGGCGGTGTCTATTGCAATAGTCCGTGTTTGTATCCCGAAGACCAAACACGAGTATTTCGATTATTTGCCTCTGCCAAATATCAAACCGATTATCGGCGCACGGGTTTGGGTACCTTTCGGAAAAATCAAACGTGTTGGCGTAATTATTGGCACCGCTTCACCCGAAAATACACGTTTCAAGCTCAAAACAATTGACTCAATGATAGATCAAACCCCGCTGCTTCCCGAGCAATTACTGGCTTTATGCCGTTGGATGGCACGTTATTATCATGCGCCTTTGTCTGATGTGCTCACCCTTGCTATGCCCAAAAAATACCGCGAAGGCTTTGATACAGCCTTACTTGATACGCCTAAAGTGTATTCAGAGGCAACAACAACCCCATTACAACTTAATCCAGAACAAGCCTCAGCATTTCAAATCATCTTAACCGCTCTCGGTCACTACCAAGCCTTTGTACTCGATGGCGTGACCGGCAGCGGAAAAACCGAAGTGTATTTGCAGCTGGCAGCGCGCGTGTTCAAGAATAATCAGCAAGTGCTTATATTAGTGCCCGAAATCGGCTTAACACCGCAACTGCTTGCGCGCTTCCAAGCACGCTTTCATATCCCAATGGCAGCCTTGCATTCACATGTGTCTGATAAAGTTCGCTTAGAGACCTGGGAGCTTGCACGCACAAACCAAATTCAACTGATTATTGGCACACGCACGGCGCTATTTACCCCCATGCCAAAGCTCGGTTTAATTATTATTGACGAAGAACATGATGCATCTTTCAAGCAACAAGAAGGCATACGCTACTCTGCCCGTGATGCGGCGCTCGTACGCGCGCACCAAGCCAATATTCCGATTATATTAGGCTCAGCAACCCCAAGCCTTGAGAGCTTGCATAACTGCACGCTTAAAAAATATACCCGCCTTTATCTCACAGAAAAAGCAGAAAACCAAACGCCACTGCTCTATCAGCTCACCGACTTACGTCGCCAAAAACTCACCGATGGCTTGGCTTTAACAACACTGAAAACCATTGAAAAACATATTAATGCCGGCAACCAAGCTTTGATTTTTATTAATCGCCGTGGATTTTCTCCTGTCTTACTGTGCCATGACTGCGGCTGGATGGCAGACTGCCGTGCTTGTGATAGTCACCTCACACTTCATCGCAAAAAAAACAAGCTCATTTGTCATCACTGCGGCCTAACAAGAGCCATTGCAACCCAATGTGACACCTGTCAAAGCAAAGATTTAGTCCCCGTTGGCTCAGGCACACAACGCATTCATGAGTATTTAACACAACAATTTCCAGACACGCAAATTGCGCGTATTGACCGGGACGAAGTCCGGCAAAACAAACAGCTTATCGAAACACTGGCTAAAATAACATCCGGTGAAACTCAAATTTTAATCGGCACGCAAATGCTCGCGAAGGGCCATCACTTTCCGAATTTAACGTTGGTGGTCATATTAGATGCTGATGCAGGGTTTTATAATCAAGATTTTCGGGCGTTAGAGCGCCTCGGCCAACTCATTACCCAAGTTTCAGGCCGCGCGGGTCGCGCAGCCCACAAAGGCGAAGTTGTCATTCAAACCCACTTTCCTGATAATCCGCTTTTAAACCAGTTGATTCAACATGGTTATGCTGCCTTTACAGAGGCGTTGTTTCCACAACGCAATCAAGCCGCGTGGCCCCCCTATCATCATCTCGCCCTACTACGCGCTTATGCCCGCAACGAAACCAATTTAAGTCAGTTTTTAGCTGATGTTAAAATAGCACTCAAACAGTATGATGTGCTCGTGCTTGGGCCGGCACCCGCCCCCCTTGCCCGAAAGGCCAATCAATATCATATGCAATTACTGGTTAAATCTGCCTCACGTTCGGCACTACACCAGGCACTCGCCTTTATCAAAACCACTTATCCACCACACATCAGAGCCGGCGGTGTCCGCTGGGCGATGGATGTTGACCCGGTTGATTTGGCGTAAACCCCTGGGTTTAAGCCTTTTTCTGATATAAAATAACGCCTAGGGTCCAGTCGTTTGAACTAATCTTTTTAGGCAGGTAATGAATCGGTTGCGTGTGGTTAATACCAAGGCCGTCCACAAACAACGAATAAAAATAAGAAGCGCTCAAGCAACTCGCAAATAAATGCTTATCTTCCGGATAAAGCGTACCTAAAATCGACCAGTTTTGCTGGCATACCTGTCGATTCGCTTGTTCGGAAAGCGCCTGATTTGTAAACGTATTATGTTCGAACATAAACGGTCTTTCTTGCAGCATCGAACTAATCCCACCGATGATATACCAGGTTTGTTCTAAATTGCTTTCAATCACGGCTTTGACTGTACTATCAACTTGATGAATGCCATTCACTAAAGGCTTCATGCGTTCTTTGCATAATTGGAAATCACCTGCTCCGGCCGAGCCATCCGGCAAAGGATAATGCTTAGGAAAACAAACACCGTTATTCAAATATTGGTTTTTAATTTCATCTTGCCCAAGTCCTAAAAAGCCATGTGCAAACAGTGAGATATGTCGTCCATATATATCAATATTCATATAATCATCAGGATGAATAACTTCTGTGTTACTTACAGGAAAGGCCATCTGAAGCGACGCGCTACCGGTATCGACCACGCCTACGAATGGCGCAGACGGTGAGGTTAGTGTGCCCAGTTCATAATTAACAGCCAACCAACCATACAAAGCCTCTTCCCGGCTTTTAAGTGTTTTAGCAACAACAAGCTGCCACTCTGGTTGCATAGAAAACCATTGGGTTAATTTAGCATAATAAGCCTGCTGCCTTGAAAAATTTAACTTGCGCATGCCTGATGTTGCATAAAAATAAACCGGAAGATTAAGCTTTGGCACATCTGAAAATAAATGCGATAAATATTGATCAATCGATTTTTGTTTTAATGCAATAGAAGCAAATCCAGGTTCTATTTTTTTAGAAAAAATATTTTTTATTTTAAACGGCGTATTGGTCGCATCTAGCTCATAGCGATAAACATGTAGTCTTGAGCCTGAGTTACCAGCATCCACCACGACAACACATCGATTTTCAGGGCATGTTATCGACGCAGAAAATCCGAAAGAACTTGAAAACAAAGCAACTAACAGTAAGATAAAACGCATGTTTTTCCCTGATTATTATTGATTATATTATTTGGCCGTGATTATGCTTCAATTGAATTAAAACTAAAATAGCTTTTTCAACATTATTGCTACCCCCTAGACTTTTTTATTCAATCCAGCTATTTTTCTAGGGCATTTTAAAAATAGCGTCATGGATTTGACATGAAAAAAACATACTTATACCCCTTTATATTACTCTGGAGTACGATAACCATAGCCGGTGGCATGGGGGCAACAAGCAGCAACAAAACACTACGCCCGCTTGCATCAATACAAGGCGGTTATGCTTGTATGAATGCAAGCAACAAAACACAAACTTATTCAGGCACTGACGATAATCTTTTTATTTATACGCCTTCAAGTTCAAACTGCAATACAGGGTTTTACGGCATATTTTTAGGCGGTGAGCGTTTTCTTCGAGATATTTCTAATCATCCGATTTTTTTACAACTGGGCCTTGAGTACAATAATTTTTCAAAAACAAAAATCACCGGCACTAACAACGTCGGCGTTGACGCAGCTTCTTTTACGCAATATAGCTATCAGTTTAATATCAAAACACAGCAAGTGCTTGCAGGAATTAAGCTCTTAACCACCAAACGTGAACGATATCATCCTTATGGCGAGGCAGGGCTTGGTATTGCTTTTCATCAAGCGAATAATTATAGCGTTAGTACCAACGAAACCGGCAGCCTTAATTTCACGCCAGATTTTGTGAATAGCAACAACATGAAGTTCAGCGCCATCTTAGGCTTAGGCTTAGATGTGAATATCTATCAACATATTCGCGCAGGGCTTGGCTATCGATTTAGTTACTTAAATACAGCAACACTCGGCAATGGTTCTGTAAATTTAGGCAATGCGTCTCTTTCAAACTCTAACATTCCCGTAACGTTTAACCCAAAAGCATCATACTTATATGCAAATCAATTACTAGGACATATTACTTATGTTGTTTAAAAAAATTTTTTTTTTAGTGTTTATTATTTTTATCGGCACGACCAATAGCTTAGCCGCTAATTTTTCCATTACACCCATTGGAACGCATCCAACTAAAATAAGATCTGGAGATACCCAAGTTCTTTTTTTTAAAGTAAAAAATCAAACACAAAGCACACGTAGTAACTATACGCTCAGTACACTGCCATACAATGTGAAACAGCTGTACACCTCAGCGCTTTATACAAATAACCTGTGTGGTAGCCAGCTTACTTTAACAGCCGGAGCTGAGTGCGTATTAGCGTTCGAAGTAACGAGTGCGGCTTCCTTTGATTTTTCTTTGTGTAATGGTTCAAGTTGCACACGCTCAGCCGCATCTGTATCGCTCGCAACAAGCACCGAAGATACAAGTTTTCCCTATGGCAGTGCCCCCATCAGTAACGTTGCAATTAGTGACAACACTAACTTTAGTCTTACCACCCCAGGATACGCGACCCCTGAGACCATGCTTGGGTCGTGGGCAATGAAACAAGCGCTGGCAAATGATATTGCGACACAAGAAATTCCAACAGATTTTCAAAAGAATATTGTATACGCCGTAGGTACCGCTGCATTAGACGCACACTATGGCTACACTGAGAGCGATTGTACTGGTGGTGGCTGTAATCAGCTCAATGGGTATTGTTTTGCCGTTAAATTCAATCAAAAAACAAGCTATCAGTACATGATTTTTCAATCTGTTAATATAGCCGCAAATAATGATAGCCTTGATATTTATATGGCGGGAGGAGGGTGTGGCCAAAACTGCGATCACTGCCCAACTTTTTGGGGCACAGGTAGCAGCGTCACCTGGAGTGAGTACATAGAAAATACCACGCCCACAGCCACCCAAACAAGATGTGAAGTCTATTTTGACAACTATGCTTCAATCAACACAAACTACCCAGCAATTGACTCACATACGCCACTCAGCACCTTACAGGATGCCTGCACTTTTGCATCAGCTTCTGATGAGGGTGGCACCAGCGGCTTTAATACGCAAAATTTTACAGATATAACCATTATTCCAGTCTATTGCCCCACAGCTTTAACCCAAGTCACAGGGCTCGCGTTAGACGGATCGGTTGGAACCATCGGAGAAAATAATTCTGTCAAACTAACATACATTGCAGATTTAACGACAGAGAGCTTTAGCAACAACGCTAACGCATATAGTCCAACAGGCGGGACGACGCAAATGCAAGATTGCAAAGCCCCTTCATCAGCATATATAACGACCCTTTATCAAAAAACCATTCCAGACTATAGCGCCTCTATTTCTGCAGAAATTGGAGAAACAATGCCAGATCCGTATATTTATGAGGGAACAGTCACAAGCCCAAGTACTGCCCCCCCAACAACAACTATCTTGGGCCCAATTCTAAAAAGTCCGTACTGCTCTCTTTTTCCAGAGGCAAGTGGTTATTGTGGTGGAAATCAAAATGGCTTTGAAAATTGTGACGTAAGCTCTTACGATCCATACAATACAACCTCGAATTTAATCACTCATACTACGCCCGATCAAACAACTTGCTTACAAAGTGGAAAAACATGGTGCCCTTGCACAGCAAGCTAACGCTCCCACAATCTAATATTGTGAATAAGTTTTATTGCTTAAAACTCAGAATAAACCAAAAAACAGTAAGCCATTGATTATAAAGTGTTTTTGAAAGATTAACCAAGTTGTTCTTATTTTTAACCTGTGGATAACTCTGTGTGAAAAACAACGCTCAAGCTGATTACCTTGAGCGCTTTTGTGTTTTTTTTAGACTTACTTGAGTTGTTTTCGGACTTTCTGAATTGCACGGATTTGTGCAATTGCACGTGCAAGCTCCACTGAGGCGACTGAGTAATCAATTTCAGCATCACGATTGGCCATGGCTTCTTCGGCATGTTCTTTCGCTGCTATTGCCATTGCTTCGTCTAAGCTGTCCGCGCGTTCAGCCGCATCCGCTAAAATGCTCACGCAATTAGGCTGAACTTCTAAAATTCCGCCTGAGACATAATAAATATCTTGTTTTCCACCCATTAGGGTCACGCGAATCTCACCGGGTTTCAGCACGGTTAAGAGCGGCGCATGGCCTGGCACAAGACCAAGCTCACCCAACTCACCTGTTGCAACAACCATCTCAACAGGTCCTGAGAAAATCTCACGTTCTGCGCTCACAATGTCTAAATGCGTTGTACTTGCCATAAAATTACACTGCCTTATGAATTAGAGCGTTTCCGCTTTCGCAACAGCTTCTTCAATGCTACCGACCATATAAAACGCTTGCTCAGGTAAGTCATCATATTCACCGGCCAAAATGCCTTGGAAGGCACGAATCGTGTCTGCCAATGACACATATTTTCCAGGCGAACCTGTGAACACTTCTGCCACAAAGAAAGGCTGTGACAAAAATCGCTGAATTTTACGTGCACGTGATACGGTACGCTTGTCTTCTTCAGAGAGCTCATCCATACCTAAAATTGCAATAATATCTTTAAGCTCTTTATAACGCTGAAGTGTTTTCTGCACGCCACGCGCTGTATCGTAATGCGCTTGCCCAACAATAAGAGGATCTAGCTGACGTGAGGTTGAATCAAGTGGATCAACCGCCGGATAAATACCAAGCTCTGCAATTTGACGCGACAATACAACGGTTGCATCCAAATGCGCAAATGTTGTTGCATGTGACGGATCGGTTAAGTCATCCGCAGGCACATAAACGGCTTGAATCGACGTAATCGAACCTGTTTTTGTAGACGTAATCCGCTCTTGCAGCATACCCATTTCTTCAGCCAATGTTGGCTGATACCCTACCGCTGATGGCATACGGCCTAGAAGTGCTGACACTTCAACCCCTGCCAAGGTATAACGATAGATATTATCAACAAAAAATAAAACATCACGGCCTTCGTCACGGAATTTCTCAGCCATGGTCAAACCTGTCAGTGCAACACGGAGTCGGTTACCTGGAGGCTCATTCATTTGACCATAAACCAGTGATACTTTGTCTAATACGTTTGAATCTTTCATTTCGTGGTAGAAATCGTTTCCTTCTCGGGTACGCTCTCCAACCCCTGCAAATACAGAGTAACCACTATGCTCGATCGCAATATTACGAATCAGCTCCATCATGTTCACGGTTTTACCTACACCCGCGCCACCAAACAAACCAACTTTTCCGCCTTTTGCAAAGGGGCAAAGCAAATCAATCACTTTAATTCCAGTTTCAAGCAATTCTTGGCTGCCTGCCTGCTCATCATAACTGGGTGGTGCACGATGAATTGGCGCCTCTTCTTCAGCACCAATAGGACCTGCATTGTCGATAGGATGACCCAGCACATTCATAATGCGCCCGAGCGTTTTCGTACCGACCGGCACCTGAATCGGTTGACCTGTATTTTTAACAGAAACGCCTCGTTTTAAACCATCTGTTGTACCCATGGCAATGGTTTTAACAACACCATCTCCAATTTGCTGTTGCACTTCAAGCACTAGATTATTTTCTTCTAGTATTAATGCATCGTTAATATTAGGTACACTTTGACGCGGGAATTCTACGTCAACTACCGGACCAATTACTTGAACTACTGTGCCATTACTATCGCTCATTACTTACCCTCTTATAACGCATCTGCACCACCGACAATTTCCGCTAATTCTTGCGTAATCGCGGCTTGTCGAGCTTTGTTATATGCCAATTGGAATGTTTTAATTAAATCACCTGCATTGTCTGTCGCACTTTTCATTGCAATCATTTTAGCTGCTTGCTCACATGCAATATTTTCAACCACTGCTTGATACACCTGTAACTCAATATAACGGGTTAATAAACTATCAAGCAGTGTTTTTGCCTCAGGCTCGTAAATATAATCCCAATAATGCCCAAGGGTTTCAGCCTCTTCTTCAGCAAGTGGCAACGGAAGCAATGCCTTCATGACAGGCTTTTGTACCATAGTGTTTACAAAGTCGTTAGAAATAATATGCAACGCATCAATCTCACCCGCTTCAAAAGCATCTAACATCACTTTGACCGCACCAATCACATCGCCCACACTTGGTGTATCACCAAGCTGCTCAACAGAAGCTAAAATTTTTCCGCCAACACGATTAAAAAATGCCTTGCCTTTGCGTCCAACCAAGCATAACTTCACTTCTTGGCCCGCATCATGCCATCCACGCATTTTAATCAGTGCTTCACGCAATAAATTTGCATTCAAACCACCGCACAAGCCCCTATCAGACGTAACCACAATCAAGCCTATCCGTTGCTGCTCACGTGTTTCCATAAACATATGCTTATATTCTGCCTTTGCACGCGCAACGTGCTTGACGACATCATATAATTTACTTGCATAAGGCTTGGACGCACGCATGCGCTCTTGTGTCTTACGCATTTTACTTGCTGCAACCATCTCCATTGCAGAAGTAATTTTTTGCGTATTCTTAATGCTCGATATTTTGGAGCGTATCTCTTTTGCGCCAGCCATCTAATTATCCACCTAGTTGGGTAAACCCAAGATTATTACCAGCTACCTGTTTTTTTAAAGTCTTCAACAGCTGCAGTTAATTCAGCTTGAATCGCATCATCATAACCGCCGGCTTTGTTGATTTTTTTGAGTAACGTCGCTTGTGAAGCATGCATATAACCTCGCAATGCCGTCTCAAACGATGTAATTTCAGCAGCTGGGACATCATCTAAATAGCCCTTTTCAACAGCAAATAAAACAACACCCATCTCTGCAACTGAGAGCGGTAAATACTGTGGCTGCTTCATGATTTCAGTGATTCGCTGGCCGCGCTCAAGCTGCTTACGCGTTGCTTCATCTAAATCAGAGGCAAACTGTGCAAACGCTTCAAGCTCACGAAATTGCGCTAATGCCAATCGCGTACCGCCACCTAATTTTTTCATGATTTTTGTCTGTGCTGCACCACCTACACGAGACACCGACAATCCTGAGTTAATCGCAGGTCTAACCCCTGAATTAAATAAATCAACATCTAAGAAAATCTGACCATCTGTAATAGAAATTACATTGGTTGGTACAAATGCTGACACATCACCTGCTTGCGTTTCAATAATCGGTAAAGCCGTAAGCGACCCTGTTTTACCTTTTACACGTCCGTCAGTTAAGCGCTCAACTTCAGCCGCATTAATACGTGCAGCACGCTCAAGCAACCGTGAATGAAGATAAAAAATATCGCCAGGATAAGCTTCGCGACCTGGTGGGCGACGAAGTAACAATGAAATTTGACGATAAGCCCAAGCTTGCTTGGTTAAATCATCATAAACAATCAATGCATTTTCACCCTGCTCCATGAAATATTCACCCATGGCACATCCGGCATATGGCGCAATAAATTGTAATGCAGCAGGATCAGCCGCCCCTGCAACCACAACAATGGTATGTGCAAGTGCATCATGCTCTTCAAGCTTTCGAACCAATGAGGCAACTGATGAGGCTTTTTGTCCAATAGCCACATAAACACACACAACGCCTGTGTTTTTTTGATTAATAATAGCATCTAGTGCAATCGCTGTTTTACCTGTTTGTCTGTCACCAATAATTAATTCTCGCTGACCACGCCCAATCGGTACCATTGCATCAATGGCTTTTAATCCAATTTGAAGTGGTTCATCAACCGATTTCCGTTCAATAACACCTGGCGCCATTTTTTCAATCGGAGATAAGCGCTCACTTTCAATAGGACCTTTGCCATCAATTGGGTTTCCTAACGCATCGACCACACGGCCTAGCAAACCAGGCCCGACAGGCACTTCTAAAATACGGCCTGTGCATTTTCCTTTTTGGCCTTCAGATAAGCCCGCTGACTCACCGAGCAGCACCACCCCAACAGAGTCACGCTCTAAATTTAAGGCAAGCCCATATACGCCGCCGTCAAATTCAATCATCTCGCCTTGCATCACGTCTTCAAGGCCTTGCAGACGAACAATCCCGTCTTTCAAGCTCACAATGGTGCCTTCGTTACGTGTATCAGACCTGACTTGAAAGCTTTCAATTTTTTGCTTAATCAGCTCACTGATTTCTGATGGATTTAATGTGGTTTGCTGTGACATGAAACTTATCCTCTCGATGACGCGACTAAATCAGCGCCTAATTTGTCTAATTGACCTTTAACTGAAGCATTAATCACCCAATCTTTCGCAGAAATAACAGCTCCACCCAATAAATCAGGGTTAATCGACACGTCAAGCTCAACTTTTCGATTAAAACGCGCTGTTAAGCGCTCAACCAAACGCGCTTCTTGTGCATCACTCAGTGGTGTAAAACTTTCTACTTGAACCGAAACACGCTGTTCTTCATCTGCACGCAAGGCTTCAAATTGCTCAAAAATAGCAGGTATAATCGGCAAGCGCTTGTTCTCCGCTAACACTGATATAAACGCCGTCTGTATATCTGTAAGCTTTTGCTTTGCTTTCGGCAACGCCTGCATCACATCACATACAGCTGCTTTATGCTGCTCAGCCGTGGTGTTTGGATTATCAATAAAAGCAAGCATTTCCGAACACAGCACCACAGCTTGGAACTGTGAAAGCCATGCCGACCATGCGGGTAACGCTTGATTTTCCAGTGCATGCAAAAAAACAGCCTTCGCATAGGGTCTTGCAATGTTTGTCCAATCAGCCATAACTTAAAGCTCTTCAATCATGTGGTCGAGTAAAACGCGATTTTTATCTTCGTCTATTTCAGCCATTAAAATTTTCTCAGCGGCCGCTAACGCCAACACACCCACTTCTTTTTTAAGGGCTGCTTTCGCACGATTCACTTCTTGTGCTAATTGCTCTGTGTGTGTTTTTGTAATTCGTGCAGCTTCAAGACGCGCTTGCTCTTTTGATTCATCAACCAATAAAGAAGCCCTACGACCTGCTTTTTCAATAATATCAGCAGCATCCGCCTTCACTTGCTTTAGCTCTTCTTTAACACGCTCTTGTGCTAATTCAAGCTCACGACGACCTCGCTCTGCAGCAGCTAAGCCATCAGCAATTTTATCGCGACGTGCTTCAAGCGCTTCTGTTAGAGGCGGCCAAACAAACTTCATGGTAAACCAAACAAATGCTGCAAAAACCAGCATTTGAATGATCAAGGTTGCATTAATATCCATGCTTTAAGATCCAAGTGCACTAAGAAACGGATTCGCAAAGGTAAAGAATAACGCAATACCCACACCAATCATGGTTACCGCATCTAAAAGACCTGCGACAATAAACATTTTAACTTGAAGCATTGGCACCATTTCAGGTTGGCGAGCAGCCCCTTCTAAAAATTTACCACCCAAAAGACCGAAGCCAATTGCTGTTCCAAGCGCACCTAAACCAATCAATAACGCAACAGCAATAACTGTCATACTTTGAACTTGAGCTACCAAACTTACCATTTCCATACATACTCCCCTTATACTTCACACAATTAAAATTAAAAAAAACAAACCACCCAACTCACTAATGATCTTCATGCGCCAGACTCAAATAAACAATCGTCAAGACCATAAAGATAAATGCTTGTAATGTAATCACTAAAATATGAAAAATAGACCATCCCAGTGATAAGAAAAACTGCGCAATGGTCAGCGTAATATTAGACACAATAGATGCAGACGCTGCATTCAATGTCAGCAAAGCAATCAAAATAAAAATTAATTCGCCGGCATACAAATTACCAAACAATCGCAGCGATAACGAAATCGGTTTTGCAATTAAGGTCGCAAACTCTAAAATAAAATTAATTGGAATAAATGCCGGATGATTAAAAGGCTGCATCGTCAGCTCTTTCACAAAGGTTTTAGGCCCTTTAATTTTAATGCTATAAAAAATAATCAAGGCAAAAACAGAAAGCGACATCCCAAACGTTGTGTTTAAATCATTGGTTGGCACCACTTTAAGATGCTTCACACCAAATAACTCACCAACCAACGGCAAGCTATCAACCGGCACAATATCCATGAAATTCATGATAAACACCCACACAAAAATCGTGAGTGCGAGCGGCCCGATCAAGGCATTTCGACCATGGAAACAATCTTTTACTTGTGAATCAGCAAAATCGAGCATCATTTCAGCAAAATTTTGCCACTTACCAGGGACGCCGGTTGAAACCCGCCGCGATCCAAGCGTTAATAATCCTAAAGCAACTAAACCCGATAAAACCGAGAAAAAAATAGTATCTAAATTAACGGTCCAAAACCCACCACCTGAGCCAAGGCTCATGGTTTTCAGGTTATACGTTAAATACGTTAAATGATGTTTAATATAATCAGTGCTTGATATCATGCTGCTCTCATACTCGTTTTAGTCACTGCTTGTCGAAAAAATAACGGCGCAAACCACGAAACCCCTTGCACCAACATATACCCGATAAAAAACATCATGGGCACCACATGCCCAAAACGTATCACCCCAGCTAATAAAATGGCTGAGAAAAATAA
>JASJHH010000205.1:0-40990 GCA_033791145.1 Legionella sp. | reverse complement strand
GCGCATGTCGATGCACAGACCAAGCTAACATTTTACGGTACAAATAAGAAAAAAGTTTCATGAAATTAAGCCTGCATCTTTGGTCCAATCAGAGACCTGTTCAAAAATTTTATAATGCGTCATATCCAGCTGCAGCGGCGTAATTGAAACTGCATTTTTACTAATCGCATGAAAATCAGTGCCTGGGCCTGAATCTGCTTTTTCGCCTGGCGGACCAATCCAATAAATAGGTCTTCCGCGTGGGTCACATGTTGAAACGGTCGGTTCTGCTGCATGCCGTGTACCAAGACGTGTGACTTCAATGCCGGAGAGACTATCGAGTGGCATATTAGGGACATTGATGTTTAAAATGGTCTGGGAACGTAGCGGGTCTGACTTGAGCTTGGCTGCGAGGTTTTTCACAACAGCAGCAGCCGTTTCATAATGCTTGGTTGGTTGCCCTGCCAATGAAACTGCAATAGCCGGAAAGCCTAAATTCCGCCCTTCCATGGCTGCTGCAACTGTGCCTGAATACAGTACATCATCGCCTAAATTACCTCCATCATTGATACCGGAAACAACCATATCAAACTTAAAATTAAAAAAACCGGTTAAGGCTAAATGCACACAATCGGTTGGTGTGCCTTCAACGCTATAATGACCACTATCTAGTGTTCTGACGCGAAGAGGATTAGAGAGTGTCAGTGAGTTACTGGCCCCACTTCGGTTTCTATCTGGTGCCATCACATAAACTTCCGCAATTTCAGAAAGCGCTGTTGCGAGCACTTGGATACCAGGCGCTAAAACACCGTCGTCATTACTGACTAAGATTCTCATATTCAATGCTGCCCTGGTGAAGCAAGCCAACGAACTACAGCAAGATGTTCTTGTAGGTGGCGCTCATTTTGTTTTAAATCTTTTTGAAGTGTGATTTCTTTTGGATTTTTTTCAAGTGTGCTGCGTTGCGTCGTAATCGTTTCTTGAAGCGCTAAAATATCTTTCCCGTAAGCTTGTTGATCAACCCGTAGTTTATAAGCAAGCTGGTTAATACGCGTAGCCATGTCTTGCAGTTGTTTACAGGTCATATGTCTTGGGACCCGCTCAGGACATTGCTTGAGTGCTTCTTGAAGCGCTTTAGGGTTACCCGAATAGCTTTTTTCATTTTGAGGTGAACAGGCTGCGAGTGCGATTAATAATAAACAAGCCCCGATTTCTTTGAACAAAATGTTTGTTTTTCGCATAAATAAAATCCGTGTAATTATATTTAAATATCATGGTACCTAAGTTTAAGCGATACGTAAAAACTTTCCTAAGAAACACTAGAAAAAAGCCTATACCTATAGAACTTTTTTTGTGCTTGTGATATGGTTTGCGGCCAAATTTCAAACGAGATTTTATTATGGATCATAATACTTTAGAGCCTCTTTTTTCAGACGCAACTTCTGCAATGAGAAGTGATTTTAAGCATGCTTTGACAGCGGTTAGCGAGAATGGCATGAACCTTGAATTTGTATCAAGTGACTTAAAAAATAATCGAAAGATTGTTTGTGCAGCGATTAGCTCTAATCCTGATGCAATCGAATTTGCATCTATTGATTTAAGAAACGACTCTGAAATTAGAGAGCATTTACATAGCGTTTTAAGACGTATGAGGCGTGAAGCAAATGAAGGATGGCACAAAGAACAGGCTGAGTTGTCATCAGATGAAGAATCAGTAAGTTTAACTAGAACACGGGCGGAAATAGATATAAGCAATAACCGAAACAGTTGGAATTTTGCATCAGCTGAAGCATCATCTGATGATGAAGAAAACGGTACAGACATAGCTAATGATGATAGCCGGGCAAATAATAGCTGGCCGAAATAAAAAAGACGACAATATTCTGGTGCATTATCATAGCGCTTTAGTACGTCGTCTCAGACGCCAAACAAATGTAGAGTAGTCTGCTTGATGACACAGTCCGGACGCGTGTCATACCAAAGTGATAATGTCCCCATACTTCCAAAATGAAAATGTCCCCCATAAGTGACTATTCTTAAAGGTGTCAAAACCAAAAGGGAGTCAAAAATGAGGGACAAATTAATTATGAGCAAGAAAGAGTTAAGACGCAAAAGTATTTTTGACTTAGTAAGGCTTGGGCAACTCACGCAAATTGATGCATCCAAGCGATTAAGGCTGTCGTATCGTCAAACGAAACGGGGATATCAGCGTTATTTAAAGCAGGGAGACGAGGGATTAATTCATAAAAACCGCGGTAAAGTATCGTCGAATACCAAACCTCGGGAGATGAAGCAAAGGGTATTGGCGTTGTATGAAGAGAAATACTGGGATTTTGGTCCTACCCTTGCAGCAGAAAAACTACTTGAAGATGATAATTACAAGCTTCATGCAGAAACCCTGAGGCTATGGTTAAAAGAAGCTGGTATTTGGCAGCCTCGTCGAAAACGTAAGGCTCATCGGACACGGCGCGCGCGTCGTGCAAGATTTGGAGAATTATTGCAGTTGGATGGTTCAATTCATGCTTGGTTTTCAGATGTTCCTGTTAAACAATGTTTGATGAATTTTGTTGATGATGCAACAGGCAAAACCTTGTCGTTGATGGATACAGGAGAAACAACAGAAGCAGCCTTTCGTTTATTACAGTGGTGGATTAATCTACATGGCATCCCTATGGCCATTTATGTTGATTTAAAAAGCCTATATATTTCACCTAAATCGTTACGTTACACGGATGAGGATGACCTAGTTGAACCTGAGTGGCTCACTCATTTTTCAAAGGCATGCAAAGTACTTGGTATTGAGATTATTAAAGCTTACTCCCCTCAAGCCAAAGGGCGAGTCGAAAGAAACCACGCCGTGTATCAGGATCGTTTTGTCAAAGAATTACGATTGAAAGGCATCAAAAACATCGAGGGTGCAAATCAATGTTTAAAAAACGGTTTTATCGATAATTTAAATCGTAAGTTCATGAAGTCTCCCCAAAGCCTGGAGGATGCTCATGTAGACTTAACAAGAGGGCAATGCTTAAAGGATATTTTATGCTGGGAATACACACGTACCGTTCATAATGACTGGACGATTCGCTTTGAGAATCAGCGATTACAAATACCTAAAAGTGCCCGTTACATCAGACCTAAGCATAAGCTAAGTGTTAAGAAAGACCTGAATGGTAAGCTTACCCTATGGTACAAAGAAAAACGCGTACCCTATACCATGGTAATCTGCGAAGTAGAAACACAGCTGAAGGCAGAGTTGGGGCATGATACGCTGAGACGTAGTCAGATATCTCGGGAAAACAAACATAAAAGTCCTTGGGGTCAATTTAATCCGAACTGGCTTAAGAAAACAGCGGATCAGACACAAATAACCGTTTAATTAGCTTATTTGTGCAGCTTATGGATATGTGGACGAGTCCTCCGGACCCGTTTGTGCCTTTTCAGGACGTATGCATAAACTATGGACAAGAAAATCCAATTCTTGTCCACCAGCTTAAGCACACTCACAAACGTCTCGACCACATAACCACAAGCTCAACAACAAGGTGTTATTTTTAAACAAAAGGGGACATTTTAAAAATGGATAACAGGGGGACATTTTTAAATTGGTTTGACAAGCACAGTCCGGACGCGTTGATTTTTATTTGATCTCATGATATAATTATCGTCCATATTTTAAATGAGATTTTTATTATGCCCTATGATTATAGCGACCCCTCTTCACCTCCACCGGTTGTAGATGATTTCGATCTTGCTTTAAGAAACGTCAAGGTTAATGGTATGTCTCTCGCGATATTAACTGATAACTTGAAAGATACTCCAATAATTGCTTTAAGTGCAATTCGATCTAATCCCGAAGCATTGAGCTGTGTATCGCATCGCTTACAAAATCATTATTTAGTTCAACGGTTCGTAAAAAGTGTTCTATTAGAAGGAACACGAGCAGAAAGACGAGTTCATGCTGCAGAGAATACGTCTTTAGCCGCTGAAGAAAGACCTGAAGAATTACAACTAGATAAATTACAAGAAGAAGCAGAGAGTATCGCCGTAAAAATAAAACAGATGGATATAAGGAACCCAAACCGTTTTCATTGTAATCATTCAAACAACGACGACATGGAGCTATCTTCTGAAAATACTAATCCACCGACAAATGGCGGTTGAAATTAGAAGCAGAAGCAAATTATAAAGCCCCTAATGAATCAAGATTAAAAACACTTGGTTTAACGCTTTAAATACAAGATTATTTGTTTTGATTAGCGTTTTAGGGGTTATTTTTTCTTCACCGACAAACCCCTCGCCTGTCGCAATATAAGCCATGCACTCGCCTTGATGCTCTACTATTTGGTTCGGCTTAAGCTTTGTTACGGTAATACATGTTTTGCTATCAAACGTTTCGGCTTGATTTTTATTGCCGCCATACACCAGTGTTTGCTCACCCAACACCAAATCATAAAACTTATATCCTGCGGGTTCACCTGATGCATCGGGTAAAGCCCATATTTGTATCATATGGTTTTCTGTGGCATCAGGATTAATTTCGTTGTGGCTAAAGCCCGCGCTACCTGCGCGTTGTACTTGAACGCTCCCGGCTTTTAGTTCTTGCCCATGCTCGAGTGAACCTGCATGTTTAATACAGCCATCTATCATGACAGAAATAACATCAATTTCACGATGATTATGCATGCCTGTTTCGCCATGCGGCATAAAATTAGCATCTGCTAAATACACAAATCGCCCAATGCCATTGAATGCTTCTGGATTTTTTCGATGCTTAAATAATTTTTCATCCATGACAAAACGACGTTCACGTAACCCTGCAAAACCACCCTGTGGTAAATCATTATATTTTAAAAGCTTCATAACCTATCTCTTTGTTCAAATTAAGCTATATTTAAAGTTAAGTATATCTCACACATAATAGGTGGTTCAGGATATGTTAGATTTCAAAATTTGTCATGATAAAAAAACCGGTGAGTATTTTATTGAAACATCTATCACTGGTAAGCAGCTATTAACAACGTCTCAACTCAATAAAGATACTGCATTTACAAACAGTGAGCGCGTTGCACTCGATCTTTTAGGTAAACTGCCGTATCGCATTGAGAGCTTAGAGGAACAAGCCAAACGTGCTTATGCGCAATATAGTAGCTATCAAACCGCGTTACAAAAGAATATTTATTTAAATAATTTAAATAATACAAACCAAGTGCTTTTTTATAAGCTCGTGAGTCGACATTTATTAGATATGATTCCTATTATTTATACGCCGATTGTTGGGACTGCAGTCAAAGAATATAGTCGTGAATATCGTCAACCTAGAGGATTATATATTGCTTATAAAGATGAGCCAGAGATTGAGGCGATTTTAGATAACCGCTCAAACCCCGAAATTGATTTAATCGTTGTAACAGATGGTGAAGGTGTGCTCGGCATTGGCGACCAGGGCATCGGCGGCATGGATATTCCAGTCGCGAAACTCATGGTCTATACCTTATGTGGAGGCATTGATCCCACACGGACGCTACCGATTTTTTTAGATGTAGGAACCAATAATCAAGCATTATTAGATAGTCCTTTTTATTTAGGTTCTCCACATGCAAGAATACATGGCGAGGCCTATGATGCCTTTATTCATCGCTTTGTGACGGCAATTCATAAAAAATTTCCTAACGCATTTTTGCATTGGGAAGATTTTGGAAGACGCAATGCTTCACATATTTTAGAGATGTTTCAAGATAAAATGTGTACTTTCAATGATGATATTCAAGGCACAGGTGCTGTGACCCTCGCAGCATTACTTGCTGCTTCAAATGTAAGTGGTATACCGCTTAAAAAGCAACGTATTATTGTTTATGGAGCAGGCTCTGCCGGAACAGGCATTAGTAATCAAATCGTTGATGCCATGGTTAAACATGGTTTAACGCCTGCAGAAGCGTATAAACAATTTTGGTTGATTGATAGACAAGGCTTACTGATGAGTGATGATAAAAGCCTGACAGACGCACAAAAACCTTATGCACGGCCTAAATCAGAGCGTGCAAAGTGGAAATACCAAGGAGATGACTATCCTTCACTGACGGATACAGTGCATCATATTAAACCGACGGTTTTAATCGGCTGTTCTGCACAAACCAGTGCTTTTTCAGAAGATATTATTAAAAGCATGGCAGAAACGTGTAAACGACCGATTATTTTTCCATTATCAAATCCAGATGAAAAGTGTGAGGCAAAACCTTGTGATATTTTAAAATGGAGCGACGGACGCGCTTTAATTGCAACGGGAACTGCTTTTCCGTCTGTTGAATATCAAAATCATTTGATTGAAATTGCACAATGTAATAATGCACTGGTTTTTCCAGGTATTGGGTTAGGTGTGCTTGCAGTGGGTGCGAAGCGCTTATCAAAAAATATGATTTGGGCTGCATCTCAAGCGCTAGGTGAGCTTTCACCGAGCAAAAAAGATAGCTTTTTGCCCCTACTACCCTCACTTGATCAAGCGCAAATGGCTGCTAAGAATATTGCACGTGCAGTGGCTAAAGCCGCAATCGAAGAAGGCCTTGCAACGCATAAAGATGAAAAATTAGTGGATGAGCACATAGAGTCCCGTTTTTGGGAGCCTCGATATTTGCCTTTTTATAAGAAAAAATAATTAAGGGTGCTCAACCGGTTCGATAGTATTGAGTTCTTTTTTTTCTTTGGCTTCTAAGTTATCTAATTGCTTAATTTGCTTTATGCCATCAGGCATAAAGCTAAATAACCATTCTGAAAGTGGCTTGAAACGGGTATATAAGAGCGATGTTTTAAATTCAGTATCTTTTGCAAGTGAGGTTAAATTAATAATACCGATTAGTAAGGCCACAATAAACATGCCACGTGCTAAGCCAAATCCCATACCCAGCAATCTATCTGAGCCTTTCAATGGAGAATGATTTAAAAGAAAACTTAAAGTGCTACTTACTAAGCTACCAACTAATAAAGTTACAAGTAAGAGCACAATAAAACTTGCTGCTATTCGAAGTGAGGCATCGTGAAAATAAGATTGAAACCAAGGGCTGATTTCTGATGAATACGTATAGGCTACCCAAATGGCGGCCATCCAAACACAAAGCGCAACAAGTTCTTTTACAAACCCACGGATTAACCCTGTGAGCACAGACAGTGCTAAAACAAGAATAATCGCATAATCAACCCAATGTAATGTCATGATTAACCCATATCTTGTTTAATCACAAAGCCTTTTAGCTTGGTGCTTTCAATTAATTTATTTTTTAAAGCGTGTGCATCAGTACGATCGTTTAACTGCCCAACAGTGACTTTATAAAAAGGCGTACCGGCATTAGAGGTAAGCGTTTGATAACCTGCTTTATAACCTTGGTCACGCAGATCAGCGACTAATTTTTTTGCATTTTTCTGTTGATTAAAAACAGCAAGCTGAACAGCGTATGCCGTAGCTGATGCTTGAGTTGTTTGAGTTGCTTGAGTTTTTTGAGTAAATTGTTTGGTTTCAATACGTGCAATTTCAGATTCAGGTATAGCCTCAATCGGTTTAGGTAGGGCGACTTTTGCTACTTTAACGGTTTCAAAAACGGCTTTTTCTTCGGCTATAGCCACTTTAGGTAAAGTAGGTTTAGGTGGTAGTTGAACCGAGACATGAATATTTTCTTCTAAGTGCTGATTTGATTTTTTGAGCATGGCAGGTACAAAAATAATAGCTACAGCGATAATCACAACAAGCCCTGTTAAGCGATGTTTGGTCCGTTCATCAATTGCTAAGTTCATGTGTTGCTCCCTCATGTAAATCGGAATATAAATAGCTCATAACGGCACTTACCAATAAAAAAGAACCGTATACAACAATTATGTCCCCTGGTTTTGCTGCATTGACTGCAGCAGTATAAGCCAGACGTGGCTCATTAAAAATTTCGGCACGCGGACAAACTGTTTTGAGTGAAGATTTTGTAGCACCACGCGCATGATTTATCGTCGTCAAATACCATGTGTTAACGTATGCTCGCATGGGTGCTATCAAGTCGTAAAGTGTTTTATCTTGTAATCCGGAAAAAACAGCATGAATTTTTCCTTCAATAGCTTGCTCACGAACATATTCAGCTAACAAATTAACTGACTGTGCATTATGCGCAACGTCTATCAACGTTGGAATGGATGTATGACTTAACCATTGCTGACGTCCTGAAATTTCAGCAGTTTTTGCAGCTTTTTGATAAGCTAATTCAGAAACAGGCAAAATATCTTGGCCTTTGATGCTTGCCATGATTGCTGCTGCAAATGCTTGAGGGTGAATTTTGGGGCGCTGTAAAGTAAGCGTATGCCTGCTAGGCGCTGAGAAAATAAATTTATTTTCATGGATTTCAAAATCATAATCTTGATGGAGCATAGAAAGCTGTAAGTTATGTAATTTAGCTTTATTTAATAAAGTTTGAGGTGGATTGATATCAGCATAAACAGCCTGCTGATTGGGCCTAAAAACACCTGCTTTTTCAATTGCAATTTCATCACGCGTTGTACCCAAAAACGCTTGATGGTCTAAATCAATGGTCGTGATAATTGCTAAGTCAGCATCAATGCAATTCGTTGCGTCAAGACGCCCGCCCATACCGACTTCAAGTAAAATAATATTGGGCTTGTTTTGCTTAAAATACCAAAGTGCTGCGAGTGTTACCATTTCAAAATAGGTCAGTGTTTGGCTATCAGGAACGGCGTGAATACTTAAAAAAGCATTGCATAAGGCTGTATCTGTAATATTGTCTTGGTTCAGGCGAATGCGTTCATTAAAGCATAATAAATGCGGTGAAGTATAAGCTGCTACTGTGTAACCTGCGGATGCATAAATCGCTTCAAGGGCTGCAATAGTAGAGCCCTTCCCATTGGTTCCTGCAACCGTAATAATATATGCATCAAATTTTAATAAATTTAATCGTTCTGCAATTTGTTTGACGCGTGCAAGGCCTAACTGAATTTCTGTGTGATGACGGGTTTCAAGATAGATTAACCAGTCATCAACTAAAAAATCATGAAAACTATTCTTTTGTTTCATTTTTAGGCTTATGCGTAAATTTAGAAACAAACTCAGCCACTGTATCACGCAAGGCGTTTCGCTCGACAATTTGGTCGATATGTCCGTGCTCTAATAAAAACTCACTTTTTTGAAAGCCTTCTGGCAACGTTTGTCTTACGGTTTGCTCTATGACGCGCGGGCCTGCAAATCCAATTAATGCATTAGGTTCCGCAATAATCACATCTCCAAGGCTTGCAAAACTCGCAGAAACGCCACCCATAGTCGGATCGGTTAAGACAACAATAAACGGCAGCTTGTGTTCTGCAAATCGCGCAAGAGCTGCTGAAGTTTTGGCCATTTGCATCAAAGAAAATAAGCCTTCTTGCATGCGAGCACCGCCACTGGCGGTAAAACAAATATAAGGCGTTTTTTGCGCACAAGCTTCGTTGAGTCCACGAACAAATTTCTCGCCAACGGTCGCGCCCATTGAACCACCCATAAAGCTAAATTCAAACGCTGAAACAACCACAGGGATTTGTTTTAAAGTGCCTTTAAACACAATAATTGCTTCTTTCTCGCTCGTTGCTTTTTGTGCTTGTGTAATTCGGTCTTTGTATTTTTTAGCATCGCGAAATTTAAGTCTATCTATTGGTTCTAAATTTTCGGCTAATTCAACGCGATTATCTTGGTCTAAAAAATAATCTAAGCGCTCGCGTGCTGATATACGGTGATGATGATTGCATTTAAAACAAACAGATAAATTACGTTTTAGTTCTTCGCGATATAATAAAGCCTGACAGTCTTTACATTTGACCCAAACGCCTTCGGGAACCCCTTTTTTTCGCTTGGTTTCAGTTCGAACTTTAGAAGGTAATAATTTTTTAAGCCAACTCATGTAAGCGCCGTCCCATTTTTATCGTGCAAGATGGGGTCTATTGTATCACAAATATCACAAAAATCTTTAAGCCTATTAAGTTTTCTAAAAATCAGTCGATAGTATTTATAAGACATCTTGTTTTATATGAAGCCAAAGAGAGTGAAATGAAAAAATTACTGGTTGCTTTATGCTTGGGCTTTTTTTGCTGCACCGTATCAACTACTTTTGCAGCGCAGCGATACGGCGAAAAATTTTGTCATCTTCCCGATTATGATTGTATTAAAGTACAATCTGGCGATCGTTGGGAAAGTCTTTTTCCAAATCCTGAAGAAGAAGATATTATCAGACGTGTTAATCGTATGAATATTAGTCTAAAACCCGGCATGATTATTGCAATTCCAAGGCATATTGAGAATCTTACTATTTATGATGTCTCCCCTTTTCCGCGCTACATAGAGTCCATTGGTGAAAAAACAATTTATGTGAATCAAGAATATTTAGCCTGGGGTGCTTATGACGAGCAAGGTGAGCTTGTTTGGTGGGGCCCGCTTTCATCCGGCAATGGTAAATGTAATGCCAGTAATGGCTATTGCAAAACACCACCTGGATTCTTTCGAGTGATTCGTAAGCAAGATATCGACTGTGTTTCAACAGCCTTTCCAAGACGCCCTGATGGGATGAGTGGTGGCGCTGAAATGCCTTATTGCATGCATTTTTTCAGAGGCTATGCATTACATGGTAGTTCAGTTGTACCAGGGTATAGAGCAAGTCATGGCTGTGTGCGTATTTTTATTGAAGATGCACGCTGGCTGAACGAAGAATTTGTTGATTTACCCGGCATTGGCATGAAAGGCACACGTATTGTTGTCGGTGCACCTGCACCGCGCATTACACGCCGTGATCCGATTAAACGCCAATAGAGTCCTACTTTAAATACGAAAACACGCCTGGGATACCTTGTTTTTTAAGTAGCTGCCTAGATTGCTTAGACTGCTTCTTATCTAAAAAAGGTCCCAAACATACGATATATCTTGCATCACGTTGTTCTATTTGAACGTCTGCATCCAAACTTAGTTTAATTAATTTATCATGCAATGCATTGGCTTTATCTTGTGATTCAAAGGCGCCTACTTGTAAATAATACTGCGCTTTAGGCGCTGAACTCAAAGCTGTAACTTCAACTGATGCAGTGCCTTTAGGTAATAAACCTAGTTTTGATGCCGCAGCATAAGATAAATCAATCACCCTATCCTCATGAAACGGCCCTCGGTCATTGACTTTAACGATTGCTTCACGATTATTTTCTAAATTTTTCACACGTACATAAGTAGGCAGTGGCAAGGTTTTATGCGCGGCTGTTAATGCATACATATCATAAACTTCACCACTCGATGTTCGTACTTTATGAAATTTTGTGCCATACCAAGAAGCAATGCCTTTTGTTTGATAGCCTTCGGAAGAAGTTAGGACATCATATTTTTTGCCTTTGACTTGATAAGTTGCTGGATTGCCATAATGACTTAAAGGCTGATTACTCGGTAATACTTTCTCAAACTCAGTGGGAGCAGGCCCTTTGGGCGCCCCATCCGAATGAGATTTAGTCTGTTCAGGTATAAGCGGCGGGTTTATATTCGGTTTTGTATGCTGGCAAGCTGAGAGTAAAATCAATAAAAAAGTTATTATGGATGCCGCGGACAAGCCGCGGCACGTAGGCGGGAGGTAAGGTTTATTAAATAGCATATATTTTGCTTAAGCCTAAAAGATTTCTTTTATCTTTGCATTTAGGCATTTAATTTTCTAGCCCTGAGCTTTTGGACTATTTTAATTAGCGATGGATAGAAAAAAATAGGTTCTTATGGTACGAAAAAAACGATGCATAATTAATTTGTTTCTTGAGCTTATATGAGTAACTCACCTTACGCACTGAGTCTGTCATTCCCGCATCGGGCTGACGCCCTCCTCGCAAAGACGGGCACAGGTTGAAATCCAAGGAAGTTGCCTAAAAAATAACATTATGTTAAAATAAATGCCTATTTTTTTTTGAGAGTCACATGGACTTATTATTATTAATACTATTTATTAAGCGACGAATTTTTAATACAAGAAATACCTCAGCAGTCGCACCAGGTAAAGATAATATGGTAGCTGATGTGCTATTTTTAGTGTTTGAATATCTTTCTGAATCTGAAATAGAGCTAAATATTTTTTGCTCTATCGATAAAACTGTTTATCAAAATCACATCAACCGTGCGAAAAACAATCCGACGGAATACCCTATCAGAAATTATTTAAATACGACAAATGCTGTGAGCAGACAAATGGAAATCGATCGTATTACAAAATCTCATTCACAGTTGTTTATCAGTGCTTTAGGTGGATATCAAAAAATTGTGTTTATCCCTGAAATAACGATAGGTAGTTTCGTAGATTTTTCTTGTGATATAAAGGTGCCTGTTGCTAGAGGATTTGATAAGCTGGGTCAAGCATTCTATCTAGCCCAAGCATATGATAGAAATAAACGTTTAATTTCTTTTAGATTATATCAACCGTGTATAGAACTTAGTGACCACTGGCTGGAGTTTTGTACGAATGGAGGCGCAACTTATACAACTTCAACGCTTGAGTCTAATATAAATACAAACATAAAATATAGTGGCCATCATATTCTTTTTACTTTACGCTGCCAATCTCCAGCGCCCGAACCACGTACGTTACTAGATAAGGTGTTACTCAAAGAAACATCGTATGCTCCACCTACTAGGCACCTTAGTTTTTTTGCGCAACTCGTCAAAACAGGTGAGGTTGGCTTCCCTACAGTTGGGATTGGATTTGGGGGAAACACACAAGAACCAAACCCAGGTGACGTAGATTATTCACCTATTAGATTAGTATCTAATTAATCAGCTATCTAATAGCCATGATCAGATAGGCATGGTGAGAAAAAAAATCCTATGCTAAAATATCCCAAGCTTTTATATAAATTGATAAATTTAATAAAAAATTGGGACAATCATGAATAACATGAATAAAACGATGCATGCTTTATCTTCACTACTTTTATTTGCCGCAGTGGTCGCACATCCTAAACTCATTCATGCAGATACAGGACGTTTAACACGGCCTACCCCGCAAAGTAAAACACCATATATTACCCCGACCCAACCGAAATTAAATGCAAAAGCTTATATGTTGGTTGATGTAAACAGCGGTAAAATTTTAGCAGAACAAGACAGTGAAAAAAAATTACCACCAGCAAGCTTAACCAAAATGATGACGCTTTATGTGGTTTCAAAAGCTTTGCATAACGAACAAATTCACCTCACCGATAAAGTTCATATTAGCAAATCAGCCTGGAAAACAGGTGGCTCAAGAATGTTTGTTAAAGCCGGCCAAGATGTTGCGATTGAAGATTTACTCAAAGGCATTATCGTTGATTCAGGTAATGATGCGTGTGTTGCTATGGCAGAGCATTTAGGCGGCAGTGAACAAGGCTTTGCTGACTTAATGAACCAAGAAGCCAAGCAGCTTGGCATGCTTAACTCTCATTTTACAGATAGCACGGGCTTACCACGTCAAGATTTGTATACTTCAGCAAAAGACTTGGCAATTCTTGCACGCGCACTCGTGAAAGACTTTCCTGAGTATTATCATTGGTATAAACAAAAATGGTTCACATTTAATGAAATCAGACAGCCTAATCGTAATCGCTTGTTATGGCGCGATGCATTGGTAGACGGTATGAAAACAGGGTATACCGATAAAGCAGGCTACTGTCTTGCCGCTTCAGCTAAAAAGAATGACATGCGCTTAATTTCTATTGTGCTCGGTTCGCCAACGGATGCAGCACGTGCAGATGACAGTGAGCGATTGTTAAAATATGGTTTCCGTTTTTTTGAAACCCATCGTTTGTATGAAGCAGGAAAGCCTTTAGCAACATTACCGCTTTATAAAGGCGTTGATAGTAGCCTGCCTATTGGCTTGCTGAAAGATCAATACGTCACGATTCCTACTGGTCAATACCAGCATTTGACGATTAAAACAGAAGCCTCTAAGTATCTTCAAGCGCCTATTGAAAAAGGTCAAAAAATCGGTGACCTTGTGATTTCATTTAACGGTGAGATGCTTTCAACGCGCCCACTGTATGCACTAAAATCTGTTTCACAGGCTGGTTTGTTCTCTCGAGCACAGGATTCGGTCGCACTTAAATTCAAACAATGGTTTAGTTAATTATGCGAGAAGATGGCAGCGATTTAATTGATTTTCCGACTGACTTCCCAATTAAAATCATTGGAGAGGCGACAGCAGAATTCGAAATGGCTATTTTGGATATTGCACGGCAGCATCATCCTGAGCTATTAGATGCTGCTATTCAACGAAAAACCAGTGCAGAAGGCAATTATCTGGCCATTACTATTACGATTCATGCGGTGAGTCAGGCGAGGCTAGATGCTTTGTATACTGCTCTCAGTAAGCATCCGGATACAAAGATGGTGCTTTAATGATAGTTGTTCGTTCTTTAGGATTAGAGCCTTACGCTAAAACCTTTGAAGCAATGAAGCAATTTACCCATCAGCGTGATGGAAACACACCCGATGAAATTTGGTTTTTGCAGCATGAAGCGGTTTATACGCAAGGACAAGCCGGTAAACCCGAACATATCTTAAATGCACAAAATATTCCTATTGCTCAAAGTGACCGCGGCGGCCAAGTCACCTACCATGGTCCAGGGCAGCTCGTCGTTTATTTTTTGATGGATTTAAATCGCCGAAAATTAGGTGTGCGTACTTTGGTATGCTTGCTCGAGAAAAGCTTAATTAAGATTCTTTCAGAATTAGGCGTTGAAGCAGCAATAAAACCAGGTGCACCTGGTGTTTATGTGAATCATCAAAAAATAGCTTCCATTGGTCTTCGTGTTCGGAAAGGCTGTACGTATCACGGTATTGCGTTAAATATTAATATGGACTTAACGCCGTTTTTGGGCATAAATCCTTGTGGATTTGAAGCTTTAGAAATGACACAGCTAGAAAATCATGTAGATGGTATTCGCTTGCAAGATGTTGAAATGCTTTTGAAAAAACATTTTTTAAATCAATTTGGACAAGAAACACATGCACCTGTTTGTTGATTATCTTGAGCCATTAACGGCTTGGCTTCATGTGCATCCTCAGTGGGCTTTATTTATTGCCTTTTTTATTGCTTTTATTGAATCACTTGCTGTGATTGGAAGTATTATTCCAGGAACTATTGTCATGACTGCCGTAGGTATTTTAGCAGGCTCTGGTGTCATGCGGATTGACTTAACGTTGATAGTAGCAGCCTTTGGGGCAATATTAGGAGATAGCGTAAGTTATGCTTTGGGATATACCTTAAGTGACAGTATTAAGCAGATATGGCCATTTAAGCGTTACCCTAAGTGGCTAGAATACGGCGAAGCCTATTTTGATTGCCATGGTGGGAAAAGTGTTTTGCTTGGGCGATTTATAGGGCCATTACGATCAATCATACCTGTGATTGCGGGCATGTTAAAAATGAAACAAGTTCAATTTTTAACAGCGAATATTCTCTCTGGCATCGCTTGGTCTTTGGTTTATATTACTCCCGGTATTTTAGTCGGCGCAGCCAGTACAGAATTGTCTGCAGAAGGCGCAACACGGCTCTTTATTTTAATTTTAGCTTTACTCGTATTGATTTGGTTGTTAAGTGTGATTATTCGATGGTTATTCACACGAGCTAGTCATTTTTTACGTACAGAATTACACGAAGCTTGGTCTTGGCTTGAAAATAATCGCTATTTCTCACATATTACACATCATTTTACACCACCGAATGAAGGGCATCATGCAACAACTGCAGCACTTATTTTATTGACGATAGGCTCTATTTTAGTGATTGTTGGCGTTGTTTTATGGTTCGCTTTTGTAGATGAGCTGGGTTATTTATTTGATTTGCCTGTTTATTTCTTTTTTCAAAGTTTACGAACGCAATTATTTGATGCGTTTTTTGTTTTTGTGACCTGTTTTATTAATTTTTATTCTTTGATTCTACTCTGGCTTATTTTAGCTGGGAGCTTAATCTGGGAACGCAATTGGCGACTATTACGTTATTGGGTGAGTTTAGGGGTTACAACCTTTTTTTTAACGCAAGCACTCGGCGCATGGATGAATCAACTCAGACTCCATGATGCGCCTTTATTTCAAAGTACATTTTCATTTCCGTCGACAACACTTGCTGTTGCTACAGCCTTATTTGGATTTTTAGCTTTTCAAATGAAGCATATTTCGTTAAGGCATTTGGCTTATTTGTTTCGTTTGATATTTGGTTGTTTATTGGTTTTAGATGGCTTTTCCTTGCTTTATCTTGGCGATCACTGGGCGACAAGCATATGGATTAGTTATGCCATGGGCGCTTGTGCATGTCTTTTACATTGGTTATTTTATCGTCGTCACATTCCAAGGCATCCGCCGTCGTTATATATATTATATATTTCGTTTGGTGCTTTTGTTTTGGTAAGTCTTTTAGTTGCAGGTCTGCAGTTTAAACCCATACTTCGCGATCATTATCCTTATCCTGAGCAATACGTACTTACAAGTCAGGCATGGTGGCATCAACGCGAACCGTTATTGCCGATTTATACCATGAATCGATTTGGGCAGCCTAATGGTGTTTTTAATATTCAATATTCAGGTAACTTGAAAGTTTTTCAAAAATCATTAGAAGCCGAAGGTTGGAAAAAACGCTCTAATTCTTTTGGAAGTCGTTTTTTATCAAAAACAAAACCTGTTTATACGTTTAAAACGCCTTTGTATTTAAATAAAAGACCCGTGCTCATCATGACGCATGAGCCAGAAAAAAATCATTCTGGTTTAGCGTTAAGTCTTTGGCAGTCAAATTATCATCTTCGAAATCATCAGGAACCCATTTGGTTAGGCAGTTTACAACCTTATCCTGCGCCTAAGAAAAAACAATTACCTGTATATCGCTTTAAACAAGTTTTAATGCATGGTGCTTTTTCGCCTTTTCATCAGTTATTACCAGCGCTTGAAGGATTTGAATTTAATACCTTACCGCTTCCAGCGCAGCGCTTTCAGTCATTACCTGAAGCGCCCTATCCCCTTTTATTGATTATCAAGGAGACACATTAGATGAACTTTTTTGCTCAATACGGCCTTTTCGCATTAAAAACAATCACGTTTGTGATTGCTTTTTTAGTGTTATTTGCCGGCATTTTATCGCTTGGACGCCGTTCAAAATCAGAGATTCAAATTGACTCACTTAATGAAGCTTATGCCGATAAAAAAAAGGACTTGCAAAAATTAGTACCCGAAGATAAACAAGACAAGAAAAATAAAAAAATTAAATCTAAAAAAACAAAATCCAAAAAAAATAAAACCAACTTACCTTCACGTTTTGTTCTATCGTTTGAGGGCGATATAAAAGCCTCACAAGTAAAGCAATTACGCGATGAAATTTCGATGATTTTGTCTATTGCAACACCCAAAGATGAAGTGATTGTTCGTGTTGAAAGCCCTGGAGGTGAAGTGAGTGGTTACGGGCTTGCCGCTTCTCAATTAGCACGTCTTAGGGATAAAAAAATTCCGTTAACCATATGTATCGACAAAGTCGCTGCGAGTGGTGGTTATTTAATGGCTTGTGTTGCAAATAAAATTATCGCGGCCCCTTTTGCAATTATTGGCTCTATCGGTGTTGTAGCGCAGTTACCTAATTTTCATCGGTTTTTGAAAAAAAATAATGTTGATATTGAGCTTCTAACAGCAGGGAAATACAAACGTACATTGACGATGCTTGGTGAAAACACAAAAGAAGGCCGTAAAAAGTTTCAAGATGATTTAGAAGCAATACAAACTGTATTTAGAGATCATGTATTTATGTATCGCACTCAAATCGATATTGATAAAGTCTCAACCGGCGAGCATTGGCTTGCTAAAGATGCTGTAGATTTAGGTTTAATTGATGAACTAAAAACAAGTGATGATTATTTGTATGATGATATTGATAAATTTAATACATTAGTATTAAATACCCCCGTCAAACAAAGCGTTACCAACAAGTTAATTAAGCCGCTTAGTCGCTTGTTTTTTGGTTTTAGATATTAATCTAATAATTTAATTTAATTTAATTAAACTAAGGATGTAAGTTGTGAAGAAGATTTTAATGGGGTTATTATTTCTTTCTAGTATCAATGCGTTTGCTGAACAAGCTGCGACTCTGGCTTGGGGAGGCTTACTATCGAATCAACGAGAAAAATTACCTATAACTAAAAGCTATAGTGGAAAAGAAATTTCACTCTCCACAGCAAATATTCCTAGTAAGATGCGAGTACTTGTTTTTTGTAAGGTAGAATTAGAAGATTCATATTATGCTAACCGTCAGTTTGTTTTTAATGTGTATCCACGCTCAAATGACTATGGAAAAAGTGAATTTGGAAAAATAGAAGAACGTTTTTACTTCAATGATGGCACAAATTTAATTCGAGAGATTGGGTCAAAAATATATACCAACCATCACCGTTCTCCTGACAAAAAAACAACGGTTTTCTATATTAATCAAGTTAGTAGAAAAAACGAAGCGATTATTATTAACTTGGGTAATCTACCCAAAGGCACTGATGTTTCCTGTGAATTTTAAGTAAATATTTAATTTAAACGCATTATAGTTTATAATAAGCACTTTTCTTGCGTTTAAATTAATTAATTTATGGTGTTTACTGCAACAGGTCTTAATCATAAGACAGCGCCGCTTGCTATACGTGAAAAAATAGCGCTGCTATCAACACCAGAAAACGCACCGCTAAGCCGTTTGCTGCAGCTGCCTTATGTTCATGAGGCAATGATTTTATCCACCTGTAATCGCACCGAAATTTATTGTGAAACAGATGCGCCAGAAAAACTAATTGCTTGGTTCTCTGCAGAAAGCGGTATTGCAGTTGATTTATTATTACCACATATTTATCAACATCAAGACAATCAAGGCATTCAACACCTACTTCGTGTTGCAAGTGGCCTAGATTCTATGATGCTTGGTGAGCCACAAATTTTAGGTCAACTAAAACAAGCCTATCGAACAGCAGATGAAAACGATGGCATCAAAAGCAACTTACGTCATTTACTGCCGTTTGTATTTAGTGCTAGTAAGCAAATTCGTAATCAAAGCGGTATTGGTAATAATCCTATTTCTATTGCCTCGGCCGCGGTACGTTTAATCGGCCAATTTTTTACAGATTATCAAACGCTTGAGATTTTCATTATCGGTTCGGGCGAAACAGCGGCATTGGTTGCTAAATATTTGTATCAGCAAGGTGCGAGACATTTTACTATTGCAAGCCGAACACACGAAAATGCAGATAAACTCGCACTAAAATGGCAAGCGAAAACACTTTCAATTACAGATATTCCAACGCATTTACCTAAAGCCGACGTTGTGATTTCAGCAACAGCATGCCCCCTGCCCTTTATAGATAAGGCAATGGTTCAACAGGCCATTGGAAACACACGGCTAAATCCACTTTTTTTTCTGGATTTAGCCGTGCCTCGTGATATTACATCCGATGTTGCAACCCTGCCGTATGTACAATTGCATAATATTGATGATTTACATGTGGTCATAGAAAAAGGCTTAGACGAACGAAAGCAGGCTGCAACACGAGCAGAGCAGCTTATTTATCCCGCATTAGCGCAATATTTAGAGGCACATCGGATTCGTTCAGCAAAAAATATGATTTGTGATTACCGAGAACATATGCAGCTGCTTGCTGAAGATGAGCTTTTTCGCGCAACACAAAAAATAACAAATGGACAATGCCACAAAGCTATTATGCAAGAGTTTTCAGAGCGATTAATTAATAAATTCACACATACAACAACGGTTGGATTACGCCAAGCAGCAGCAGATAATCGTTTTGATATATTAGAATTTTCAAATTATGTATTTAACCCAAAAAACATAGCATCTATAAAAAATGAATAAATCACTTAAACTAAAACTTGAGCAACTGCTTGAGCGTTTTGAAGAAATTTCGCATTTATTATCGGAATCATCTGTGATTGCGAATACAGAAAAATTCAAAGCGCTTTCAAAAGAATATGCACAACTTGAGCCGGTTGCCGATGATTACTCGAAACTATCGGATGCTGAAAAAGAGCTTGCGTCATTAGATGAGTTAATCAACTCGGATGATATTGATTTAATACAAATGGCAAAAGAAGAACGTCCGGATGTGCAACAATTAATAGTCGCACTAAATAACACGCTACAAATGCATTTGATTCCCAATGATCCTAATGACGAAGGCAATGTTTATCTGGAGATACGCGCAGGAACAGGTGGTGATGAAGCGGCTATATTTGCAGGTGATTTATTCAGGATGTATACCCGATATGCCGAAACAGAAGGCTGGCAAGTTGAAGTTGTTAGTACTAATCATGGCATGCATGGTGGATTCAAAGAAATTATTGCGCGCATTATAGGAAAGCAAGTTTACTCAAAACTTAAATTTGAATCAGGTGCGCATCGTGTACAACGTGTTCCTGAAACTGAATCTCAAGGCCGTGTGCATACCTCTGCTTGTACCGTTGCGATTTTGCCGGAAGTTGATGAAATTCATGAGATAGAGGTTAGAAAAGAAGATTTACGCATTGATACCTATCGCGCGTCAGGCGCCGGTGGGCAACATATTAATAAAACCGATTCAGCTGTACGTTTTACGCATATTCCGACAGGCGTTGTGGTTGAGTGCCAAGATGAGCGTTCACAACATAAAAATCGTGCCCGTGCGATGAATTTATTAAGAGCTAAATTGCTTGATGCGGAGCAGAGCAAGCAAAAAACGGAACAAGCAGAGGCACGTCGTTCACTGGTGGGCAATGGCGATCGCTCGGAGCGTATTCGTACTTATAATTACCCGCAAGGTCGCTTAGCCGATCATCGTATTAATGTCACACTTTATCAATTGAATGATGTGCTTGCAGGAGAGTTGTCGCTTGTGATTAATCCTTTAAAACGTGAACATCAAGCCGATTTACTCGCAATGCTTGGGCAACATGATTAAGCTGGTTCTTCGAGAGATAACAAAACGTCTGAGCGCTTCAAGTGATACAGCGCGATTAGATGCTGAGCTTTTACTCATGCATATCTTACAAAAACCCCGTGCGTTTTTATATGCGCATGCTGATGATGCGCTCACACCCAAACAAACAGCTCAACTCGAATTAGTATTATCAAAACGCCTTCAAGGCGTCCCGATGGCTTATTTATTAGGTGAACGTGAGTTTTGGTCTTTATTATTTTATGTCACGCCTGACACTTTAATTCCACGTCCTGAAACTGAATTATTGGTTGAATTGGCTTTAAACTTATTAAGCACGAAAAAAAGCTGCTCTGTTCTTGAATTAGGTACAGGTACTGGTGCGATTTCTGTCGCACTTGCCTCAGAAAAACCTGACTGGACGTTTCTTGCTTTAGATGTGAGTCAAAAAGCATTAGATATTGCTGAAAAAAATATAAATCGTCATCAGATAAAAAATATTAATTTAATTCAATCTAATTGGTTTGAAGCCATAACCAACATGCCCACTTGCCACGGTTCATCCGAGGCATCTTTTGATTTAATTATTTCAAATCCCCCTTATTTAGCACAAGATGACACACATCAGCATCAAGGTGACCTGCGTTTTGAACCTAAATCAGCTTTATTAAGTGGCCAAGATGGGCTAGATGATTTAAATGTTATCATTCAAAACAGTATGCGGCATTTGGAGCCAGGCGGTATTTTATTACTAGAGCATGGCTATGAACAAGCCAAAGCGGTTAAGAAAAAACTGCACCTTGCCAATTATAAAAAAACAGCAACTTGGAAAGATAGTAATCATTTGGACCGTGTTAGTGGTGGTTGGAAGTCAGTGTGAAAAAAAATCCATACGATTCTCCTGGCATGTTGACGCAAGGCAGTTTATAATCGAAACAATTTTTATGATGTTTTAACGTAAGATTAGACCAAATACATATGTCCGCAAACGATCAAGAACAACAACGCTCTCAGATTGCTAAAGTTATTAGCCTTGGCAAAGAACAAAGCTATCTGACTTATCTTCAAATCAATGATTTAATGCCCAGTATTGTTGATACAGACCATTTCGATGTCATTATCAACATGCTAGAAAGCATGAATATTAAAGTATTTGAACGCCCTCCAAGCTCTGATGAATTGCTTTTACTCGGTAATACCGAGGAAGTACCTGATGATGTTGAAGAAGCTGCAGCAGTACTTGCGTCTGTCGCTAAAGAAACAGGCCGGACGAGTGATCCTGTCCGCATGTACATGCGTGAAATGGGTACTGTCGAACTCTTAACACGCGAAGGCGAAATCCGTATTGCGAAGCGCATTGAAGAAGGTATTCTTCAAGTGCTTAAAGCACTTTCTATGTATCCTGAAACGATTGAAATTTTAATTAATAATTATGATCGTGTTTTAGCCGAAGAAATGCGTCTTCATGATGTGATTAGTGGCTTTTCTGATGCAGAAGAAGCACCCGTGTCAAATATTGGCTCAATGCTTGACGAAACAACAGAAAAAAATGATACAACAGTCGCAACAGATAACAACACCGAAGAAGAAGATGATGATGAAGAGGGTGAAGGTGATACGGGTCCAAACCCTGAGCAAGCAAAAATTTATTTTGATGAGCTCCGTGAATGTTTTCTTAAAGCATCAGCCGCATTAAACGAGCATGGTCGATCCCATAAAAAAACGCTTGCACTGATTGAACCCATGTCAGAATCGTTTTTAAAGCTAAAATTAAATTCGAAACAAGTCGATAAATTAACGCGATATTTTCGTCAGCTAAGAAATGACGTTCGTGAATTTGAGCGTCGTATTATGCGCCTAGCACTTGAAAAAGGTCGGATTCCACGAAAGCTTTTCATTGATACCTTCCCAGGTCAAGAAACCAATGTTGATTGGCTTGATACACTCTTAGATAAACATGCTAAAAAACTAGACGCTGAACGAATCAAAAATATTACGCCAGAAATTAAGCAATTGCAGCGAAGACTCATCGAAACCGAAGCGGTTTCTGGTTTAACCATTACTGAAACCAAAGATATTAATCGTAAAATGTCTCTTGGTGAAGCTAAAGCGCGTCGAGCTAAAAAAGAAATGGTTGAAGCGAATTTACGCCTTGTTATTTCGATTGCTAAAAAATACACCAATCGTGGTTTGCAGTTTTTAGATTTAATCCAAGAAGGTAATATTGGCTTAATGAAAGCTGTTGATAAATTTGAATATCGCAGAGGATATAAATTTTCAACCTATGCAACTTGGTGGATTCGTCAGGCAATTACACGTTCTATTGCCGATCAGGCGCGTACTATTCGTATTCCTGTGCACATGATTGAAACGATTAATAAATTAAATCGTATTTCTCGTCAAATTTTGCAAGAAACAGGACGAGAAGCAACGCCTGAAGAATTAGCTGAAAAAATGGAGCTCAGCGAAGAGAAAATACGTAAAGTATTGAAAATTGCAAAAGAACCTATCTCAATGGAAACACCCGTCGGCGATGATGACGAATCACGTTTAGGTGATTTTATTCATGATGATAATATGTCATCTCCAATTGACTCGGCAACAACAGAAGGCTTAAGAGAAGCAACGCTTGAAATATTAGAAACATTAACGCCGCGTGAGGCAAAAGTGTTGCGTATGCGTTTTGGTATTGAAATGAATACAGACCATACGCTCGAAGAAGTAGGTAAGCAATTTGATGTAACGCGTGAGCGTATTCGACAGATTGAAGCAAAGGCACTTCGAAAGCTTCGTCATCCCTCGCGTTCAGAAAAATTGAAAAGTTTTATCGAAACAGACGAAACTTCGTAACAAATAGGCTAAGATTAAGGGTGAGAGGACGTGATGTTTATCAACTAGGAGATCATCATGAGTATATCAGACAAGAAGATAGCCAATCCCCTTAACTTCTACAAAAAACCTTCGGACGTTGCACATGATCGTAATTTGTCACTAGAAAGCAAAATAAAAACATTGGATAACTGGCTAAACGATATAGAACTACAGCATGTTGCAGAAGAAGAAAATATGCCAGGCGAACATCAAGATCAACGTGAACAAGTCGACAATTTAAGACGGCTCCTGCGAACTTATCGTGCACATCAAGCACACACCGATAAAAAACGACATTAAGGCGTGTTTGTATGGAAATAACATACACTTGTCCAATGCATTCCAATATCAAACAAATAGGTTCAGGTGACTGCCCTATTTGTGGTATGGCGTTAGAACCCGACAATTTATCAGAACAACCCATAGCAAATACAAAAAACCTTGAGCTAATTGATTTTAAACATCGCTTTTGGATAAGCTTAATTTTCACACTTCCCATAATCATTTTAAGCATGGGAGCTCATTTTTTTGATTTCTCTCAATTTATCTCACCTCAACATTCTAATTATTTACAATTGATTCTAACCACCCCTGTTGTACTCTGGGGTGGTTTTCCATTTTTTAAACGCGGTTGGCTTTCTATTCAATCACGTACACTCAATATGTTTACGCTGATTTCAATCGGTACTGGAACTGCTTTTATTTATAGCACTATTGCCACCTGTTTTTCTGATGATCAACCCGTTTATTTTGAAGTGGCTGCTATGCTGGTTGTTTTAATTTTACTTGGACAATTTTTAGAAATTAAAGCGCGAGAAAAAACAGGAAGTGCCATCAAAGCCCTGCTTAATTTAACCCCTCAAATTGCGCATCGCCTCATTCAAAACCAAGAAGAAGATATTGCTATTGAAGATATCGAGTTAAAAAATAAATTGCGAATTAAGCCCGGCGAAAAAATACCTGTTGATGGCTTAGTCCTTGAAGGCGAAAGTTTAGTAGACGAGTCCATGCTCACGGGTGAAGCAATGCCTGTTCTTAAGACATCGCAAAGCAAAGTTATAGCAGGAACAGTCAATACTGCGGGTGTACTTATTATTCAAGCTGAAAAAATAGGCAGCAATACAATGCTTGCACAAATTATTCAGCTTGTATCTAAAGCCCAAAGAAGTCATGCGCCTATTCAACGCTTAGCTGATACTGTATCAGGTTATTTTGTACCCATCGTCATTGCTGTTGCAATTATTTCATGGATTGCATGGTACCTTCTACTACCCGCCCAAGGAGGTATTCATGGGTTAATAGCAGCTGTTAGCGTATTAATTATTGCGTGCCCTTGCGCGCTTGGCTTAGCAACGCCTATGTCTATTATGGTCGGCATGGGTCGAGGGGCGAGATCCGGTATTTTAATTAAAAACGCCGAAGCACTAGAAACATTTGAAAAAGTGGATACTGTTATTTTTGATAAAACAGGTACTTTAACAATGGGGCGCCCCACCCTAACCGATATTATCACGACGGATAAGTTTGATGAAAACACCATGCTTCAACTCGCCAATGCACTAGAACAAAGCAGCGAACATCCGTTAGCAAATGCAATTAAGTCAGCAGCTAAAGCACGTAACTTAGATGTTTTAAGCGCTCAAAACATTAAAATTTTTCCAGGATCTGGTGTGGCAGGTCGCGTGGATGGCAAAGATATTATGCTAGGTAATCAAAGCAATACGCCCGCTTTAGAAGCAAAAGCAAATACATATAGAAAAAAAGGCGCGACTATTATTTGGATGAGTGTTAATCAAAAAACCGCAGGTTTTTTAGTTGTGGCAGATGCAATCAAACCCTCTACAGCTCCTGCGCTTAAAACATTAAAAGAAGCTGGCTTAAATTGCATTATGCTCACAGGAGATAATCAAATTACGGCAAACGCCGTTGCAAAACAATTATTAATCAATAAAATTTACGCCGATGTATTACCTGCAGATAAACATAAAATCATTCAAAGTTATCGAGATAAAGGCCGTATTGTTGCAATGGTAGGCGATGGAATTAACGACGCCCCAGCACTTGCCACGGCAGATGTAGGTATTGCAATGGGCACAGGCACTGATGTTGCCATGAAAAGTGCCGGCGTAACATTACTTCGAGGGGACTTAAACAGCTTGCTTGAAGCAAAAAATTTATCACATGCTGTGATGCAAAACATTCGGCAAAACTTGTTTTTTGCCTTTTTTTATAACTTGCTCGGCGTACCTCTTGCGGCAGGTGTTTTTTATCCGTGGTTTGGCTTACAGCTTTCCCCTTTGATTGCAGCCGTTGCAATGTCATTGAGCTCACTCAGTGTTGTACTCAATGCATTGCGGCTTCGGAGCGATCCTCCGCCAGAAAAAAACGCATGAATAATAAAAATTTAGGTAGTCAGGACTCCTACCCAAGAAACACACAGACTTATCCACTGAATCTGTGGATAACAAATATTTGACGGAATAAGTTTATTTTACTATACCCATTGATATAGCTTTAAAAATTAAGAAGAAAAAAATGATGGTATCAGGTGCAATATTAGTTCTTGCGAGTTATATAGGGCCAGTTGCCTCTAACAATCCTAATATCTATGAGAATTTACAAGAAACTGAACTTGAGCACTATCAAGCTCAATTAGAATATACAAGGCCTGGAAGAAATCAAAATTATACCCCTCCTCCAGAGCCTCAAGCTGAAGCACCTAAGCCTGGGCGCATGGTGGTTCCTGAAAAATATTTATGACGAAGAATAGATACTCCCTAAAAAGAACTCGTTTGCATGCCTAACTTTCTTTGTGCAATAACAGCACAAAAAATACCTTTGAGTGTAATGACAATGCTCGTTGCTACTGCAGTCCCGATAATGCCATAATAATAGGTGCTTGGTATGAGTAATATCAGCATCGTTAAAAATTCTATTACCGCGCTTTGTAAAACAATTTTTTCATAGCCTCCCATGATTAATAAAACAATAGACATGCGTGTATAACAAGCAACAGAATATCCTACTGCTAAAATCGGCACTATCGTTTTTGCATTTAAATAACTAGGACCAAACAACCTAAGCAATTGGTTTTCAAAAGCAATTAAAAAAAACGAAACCAATAGGAGTAAAACAAAAGAAATAAGATTAATTTTCTTGACGCGTTGCTGTAATTCCTGTTTTTTGCTTTTGTTTTTAAGTAAGCTTGCAAGTTGTGGTTTGAGTTCTTGATAAATACTCGCAGGCACTAACCAAAGCACATATGTAATGGTAAGCGCTGCTGCATAGTAACCTGTATCGACTTCGCTACCCGCAACCACTTCAACAACTAATAAATCAAGCGCACAGATAACCGCATATAAAATATTATTTGCAATCAAATGGCTTGAGGTTGTCATCCATTTTTTTTCAGTAAGCTGGGTTGCTTTTATTTGTTTGATACCCTGATAAATCATACTTAATAAATCACGATTAATAGATAAGCTCGAAATCGATGAGAGCACGACCGAAGATATAAATAAAATCAAAATAATACTAACGTTATGAAGCATTGGGTCTATATACAAAGCAATTAAAACAAATAAAGCTAAGATAATCAGATATTTTAAAATCCTAGAATAAAAAGTTGATATTTGGGCGTGTTCACTGCTTATCAGTAAACTATTAATAATCACCGCAAGCGCAAAAAAAGGCACTAACCATAAAGAATAAACGGCCAGATGATAATGATTAATATGCTTTACATTTAAGTGGTGTAACCCCCACATCATAATAAATGCTATAAACGCAATAATAAGACTAATCAAAAATGTAATACTTAATAATTTAATATTCCAAGCAAGATATTTTATCGAAGAATCAAGTCGATGTTTTTGGATATATTTCGCTAAAAAACGATTCGCACCAACATTGGTGCCATAGAGAGAAAACGTAACCAATATAGATAATAGTTTTATAGCAACGTTATAGTCACCATATAAGCTTTCTGTTAAATGACGCGCTAAGAATATTCCCAGTCCAAGCTGGATAAAAAAACCGATGAGTGATTGCGAAAAAAGTTCTACTGAGCTTTTGATATCTTTATTCATTAAAATGCCCCATTAAACTGTATCTTTAAGTTTAATTAATGCCTTTTTTGAAGTAAAGTACTCAACCCCTTTTCAAGTCAATAGTTAATCCAATCTGTTAACAAAACGTTAAGTATTTTCAGGTAGAATAGCCATGCCTTTTCTTACAAGGGAATTTAATGCCAAGTATCGAAGATTTACTTAATGACATGCAGCAAATTAAAATTCCATTTGTTAATTTCGAAAAACTCAAACAATTTAATCAAGCAAAAGCAAACTACCTTTCAAATGAAATATTAAAAAATGATTTTGATGCTAATACTTGGTTCGAGAACTACCAGAAAAAATTACTTGAGCATCTAATAGCTGATTTACAATTAATTAATAATAAGACTTTTGAAAAGCCTTGGTATGAAATTGGTGAAACATTTGATAACGCATCAGGTTATTTCAAAAGTACTAGACCTGTTCAATGTATATCCGAACTTCTTCCTGATGCACATGCCACTATTCAAGCAACCGGTGCTGCCACACAAAATGAAAACTCATGGTTTGCACTCTTTGATTTTATAAACTACTTTCGTTATGGAAGTAGCATCGCTAAAACAAAAAAAACCTCTTTGAGTTTACTTGCACCCTTTGAAGTTATTCTTAATGAATATCAAATAATCGGAGCAACCGAACAAAATGTTTTTTTAAAATGTTTTAGAACCTTGATGCCTATTTTAATTACACTGGCATGTGTGAGTTTTATTGCTTATTTATTAATACCTTTACTTCTTCCTGAAGTCATACTTTTAGCGCTATTTATTCCTGAGCTCTTTATTGGGCTTGCTGTGGCTTCGCTTTATATTACAACTAAAAATTATGTATACGATTTTTTATATAATTTTTTATATGATTTTTTATATGATACTTGCTATGGATATAAACCTGGTTTTGATGTGAATGAACGTATATTAACCGCATTTAAATCTGAACAGAATGCCACAGACATACAATCTTTTTATTTAAAAGCATTAGAAAGCTGTAAAGCTCGTGAAAAAGAATATATATCTAGACAACATATTCTGACAGATGAAGAACTTAAGTCCCAAGAAAAAAACAACCAGACTAAAAAAGATTTAAAATCAGAATGGGATGAATTTCATCATGGGAAAAAAGGTATTAATCTGTTGCTAGCTATTGCAATTGATAGGATTAACTCGGAATGCCAGGCAGAATATCAACAATTAAAATTAGCTATCAAAAAAGAGTCTCCATACATTAAAAAATCTATTTCAGATGCTACTAATATAATAAAAACAAGATTTACAGAAAAAAGTACGACAACTAATACAACACAACTGACTCAATTTAGTTTCTTTAAACCAGAAGCTTCTTTAAAAATAAAAGATGAAATAAAAAAGATGGATGATCTAAAAACTAGGCTGGCACTGTAAACGCGTTATCGACCAAAAACATATTTTTAGTGAAACTAAACCGCTTTAAATTATCACTTGAAACAAAGCCTACTGCTTCATGCGTGACATTGCATATCCAGCGCTCTAATTTAATCGGGCTTTTAGATTGAAAAGCCTTGGGCGTAAATAAAGCAATATTTTTACCCGCATGTGCATCACGTACTGATGAAAATTGAAACACTTCGATATTTGCACGTCGCATCGCATAACCTAGTGCTTGTGTCGCTTGATAATGAATAGGTGAAGCGATTATTTCTTGATATTGATCAAAAGGCGCTTTATCCAGAAAAATACTGCTATTACTTCTCACTGAAACGGTATAACTTGAATAGGTCACTTGAAGTGGCGCTGTAAATTGCGTTTTCATTCCTGATAAGTAAATAAATCGATAAAAGGCCGTTTCAGCCAAAGCTGTTGTAATATTCAGCGAGCCATAGAATAAACTGGGCTCAAATACTGAGCCAAACCTTGAACCATATTGAAGCGGTGGATATCGAAACGGGCTAATTAATAAATAATCGAAATCCTCATAGCCTATTGGTTTTTCTGGTTTTGTTTCTTCTAGCAATTGCTCAAGTATTCCTTGCTCTTCAACGTTATTGACAAGCGACATGGTCGCAATTAATTGTTGGTCATCTGTTACGCGGTGTATCGTTGCCATCATAGGCTGAATATATTGCTCCCCTTTCACTTCTGACCAAATATCCATGGCTAAATTTTGCCTCGCATTGCATCTAAATAACTAACAACACGCGACAATCCCATCACATGTTTCATTTCTTCAAGCGGTACGCCTTGTATATGATAATTATACGTATTTAACCAATGAATCATGGCGGGTTTGTTACCACCGTTTAAAGCAAATAAGGCGCGATAAGCACGAATTAATAATAGCGCTAATTCTCCCGATTTACTTTTGGGATCTAACGTGCCTTTTTGTAAAAATCGAGTGACTGTATTTCGATGTTGACCAATCATCTCGCCTAAATCTTGACTCTTAATATGAAGATCAGCTTTAAGTTTAATAATTGCTGTTGCTAAAACAGCCGAAGGATCTTTTTTTTCTGCTGTACTCATTGGCTCAACCCATCATGCACCATATAATGATATTATAGCATGTTATGCACCAAAAGGTGCATTCATTGCTTTTAATGCCTGTGCGCGATGGCTTAATGCATTTTTCTTAGCTGGCGTGAGCTCGGCCAAGGTACAGCGCTCTTCGGGCAAATAAAAAATAGGATCATATCCAAAACCATCTGAGCCTTTTGGGGTTGTGATAATTTGTCCCATTAAACGCCCTGTTCCAAATAACGGTGTTGGATCATCAGCATGTTGGATTAAAGCAATCGCACAATAGAAAAAAGCATCTACTGGTGTATTAGCATTTTTTTCTAACAAATAAAGCACACGCTCGATATTTTCTTGGTCTGTTGCATTGTCGCCGGCAAAGCGTGAAGAATAAATACCCGGTTTGCCATTTAAGCACGGAATCACTAATCCTGAATCATCGGCTATTGCTGGCATGTTTGAAATACGGCTCGCATGGCGCGCCTTTAATAATGCGTTTTCAATAAAAGTACTGCCTGTTTCATCTGCATCACTAATATTTAAATCACCTTGTGGAATACAATGCTTTGAAGATAAAAGTGCACGAAATTCTCTGATTTTCCCTGCATTGCCCGTCGCAAGAATAATAGTATTAGAATTTAAATTACTCATGATGCACAGTACTCAGAAAATACCCGTGCCGTTTTTTCGGCAATATGCTTTAACACCCCTGTCTGTTCACGCGCGTTATCAAGCCAAGCTGAAATATCTGATTGATGTGTTTTAATTACTTCTGATTGATGGTTCATATACAAATGAATCACACTTATCATGCTTAACTGTGTTTGTAATATATTGGTATCATTAGTGTACTGTAAAATGCTTTGTATGATATCTTCTTCTTGATATAGCCTCGAGAGATTTTTAGTTCTATATAACGACAAATGCTGAGATAATCGCATAAGATATGCATATTGATTCTTAACCGCAATACGCACAAAACCTCTTTTAGATGATTTAAAACTTGGGTCAAAATCTACTTTTGCATTTTCAAATAAAAAAGCTTCTATATCGAGAATACTTGCTTCTGGTTGATTTGAATCAAATGAAATTTTCTGTTCGCTTTTAGCGCCTGTTAATAAATTCCAGTAAGTGAGCTTTAATTGATTGTTTGCAACAGCGCCCGTCAGTGCGCCCGCATAGCCTTTTTTTGATAAAGCCGTAATTTGTTTAACCGGTGTTGGTGCTTCATCTAAAACATACGCATCCTGAGTTTTGTTTACAGGAAATATAAAGCTAGAGGATGCATTTGTTCCGTAATAAATATCTTACAATAAAAAAAGAGGCAGTGCACGTGCCAACCGGCCTTTTGTATCTTCAACGTGAACACTCAACTTATCCGATGACGCTTCCCATGAAAACTGAAAAAGTGCAATTTTTTTGCCTGTTTGCGAAGCATTAAACCCATGCTTAATATTCCAACCATAACACCATAGCGGATAGTCTATTGATTCAAATTCAACGTTTAAATCTGCCTCAGAATCATATTTTTTAGGCGCGTGTTTTTCAACATGCATTAGTTTTGAAAAAGCTTCTTGATACCATGCTAATTTTTCTTGAAACTCGAGAAGTTCTAGTGCAGATAAATCATTTAATAATTGCTCACCTTCCTCTATTTTCTTTAATTCAAGATAGGCTTGCAGTAAATTAAACCCAGTCATGATGTCATGCTGTTTCACATTATAAATAGGTACAACCAAATCAATTAGTTCTTGAATAAATCCATTTTCTCCCAAAGCACCAGACATATAGCTTAAAGCTACTGGTTCCCATGATTGCCTTAGCACGACTTTGTAATATCTAAGCGCTGTTTCTGGTTCATGAATTCCAGCGTAATAATTACCAAGCCTCACTTTACAGGGCCACCCGCCGAACTGCTTATTGATAGATCTAAGTGACTTTAGTTCTGCATCATCAGCACTCAATCCTTCTGATTCCAATGCCTCTCGTCGAATATCGTATAACCATTCAAACGCATTCTCTTGATTTGAATCTAATGCCATAGATTCTTCTAATGTAGTTAATGCTTCTGTATTTTTTCCTAAAAAATTTTGTGCTTTAGCAAGGTTTGTTAAAACATAAGGATGTCTTGGATGATTGCTTAAGTAATTTAACAACCATGCTTCAGCTTCTGCATATTTTTGTGTTTGTAATAAAACGGTGGCATATAAGCAAACCGCACGCTCAGGCTTTGTATCAATTTCAAGTAAATGCTTTGCTGCTGCTTCAACGTCAGAATAAAATTCATCTCTAAACGCAAACATGATTTCTGCCGCAAGTGCATCAGGTTTATCCCAATGCATTTGAAGGTTGCGCGGCAACATGGTCGAACGATACTCCGAATGGGTCATTTGAATTTTTAGGCCAGCCCCATCAACAAAGTCTATCATATCGGTCATTTTAAATTTTCCTGATTGATTACAAACATAAGGCGATACAAATTAGATGCTCATAATAGAGCAATTTATGTTCAACAGCAACTTGAATGCCTTAGCGTTCGAACATCTGTTAAGCTATTTTTCTTAAAAAGAAAAACAATAATCGTTTACACCAAAAAACAAAACGAGCCAGGTTGGTGTTGTTTTTTTGGGATAATTTTCTCTGATACAACTCGACTTTTTTAGCAATAAATATATCATCCGGCGCTAATATTTTAGCCATCGACATGAGTTTAAAACTCAATTTCAAATCAAAAAATCTAATAATTAGGGCGGAAATTCGTAACACCTCAGCGTTTAATGCATTTAAAGGTGTTAGTGCACTCAATATATTTTGAATGGCTTGATTTGCTGAGTCTTCCGTCCATAAGTCAGTACTTGTTTCTGAATAATCAAAAAAGTCATGATTAAATATATCTTGATGTGTTTCTGATAAAGTAAATTTATTATTTAATTTAATATTAGATTCTAAATATCTAGCATAAAAAGCTTCTGCATCTTTCCTGTTAGGTAAGCTTTTCCCGAGGTTATTTGCTCCCTCTCGAATTCTCGACTCAATTGAACCTGTTAAGCCCGAGTAATTAACAAGATGGCCTACCTTTGTTTTTTCAAAGCCATTTGATTCATTGACTTTAACCGGTTTTATTTTTAAATTTCTGAGTCCGATGGACTGTAAAAAATCAGTAACCACATCATGGCCGACTAATAATTCACGCTCAAAAATCCTAATTAGCATATTCTCTTGGCCAAAAACATCTGACCATTTTGATAGTTTCTCATTGAAATCTAAATACTCATCATAGTTTTTTCTACCGGATGGTAACGCTTTACAGCCCCCTTTATAATAACCAAAATCAACGTGGGTGGACTCTTTAGAAACCTGTTGATAATGCGAAATGGCTAACTTATCTTGTCTTCTGATATAGACTAAAATTTTAACATCAAAATATAGAGAAAGCGCTTGGTATAATTTTTTTATCTCATCTTTTTCAAAGATCCATGAAAAGTTTTCAGCGGACATAATAATATGATTGCACGGCATGCTATTTAATTGATCTGCAAGCTCATTCGCATTCAATACACGTAATCCAACTCCTTGATATAAATCATCTTGAAATGCTTTGTTTCCTGTGAGCCAATTAGATGTATTTCCAATTTCAACATCAGCACCATCAGGGTTTTGGCTAAAAAAAGAAAAATCATGTTCGTTCAAAAGCGTTTGATTATGATACAGCGCCAGCTGTATAGAACTGCTTCCTGTTTTATGTGACCCAATATGTAAATAAAGTTTTTTCATTGATATTAATGATGCGTTGGTTAAATAACTGAAACGCATTGTATCACATAGGGTGTATTGAGAATCACTTGTTTGATTAACTTTAACGGCTAGTCTAATGTTAAACATGAGTTGTTTGATTGTTTTATTGATATCATTTAGAGGGAGCTAACGATGAAAAAGTTAATCTTGTTATCTACAGGCTTATTTGTTTTTGCTTCATTAGGGCTCAGTGCTAACGCTTTTGCAGATCATCGAGATGTAAAAGATGCCATGAAAAAAACAAGCAATGAAGCTGAGTACGTTGCTTCTGATCTAGTCAATGAAGCGGGTGGTGCTGCAAATAGCATCGTAGGAGAAGCTGCTGATGCAGTCGATAGAATAGGTCAACATATGAAGAATGGATTTAAGCATCAGAAGCATGACAAACCTAAAAAATAGTAAAATTTAGGGCGTGTTGACACGCCCTAATACACCTAATGATCAAGCATTAAATTAGATTGATTTTTAGGATCAGATTTTGCAATACCAACAACGGGTTCGATACGACCCAATTTATCATATTGAAATAGTTTAAATGCTGGAATTTGTTCATCTTGGGGGATTTGTCCCATGTTCCAACCGCCACCTAATGCTTTTACTAAATAAACCGTCGCGACCATTAAATCTTGTTTAACTTCTACTTCTCTAATACGTGCCTCGAGCGCATAAATTTCAGCATAAAGTAGATCTAAAGAAGAGGCTAATTTGCCTGTAAATAAATCCATCGTCAAATCTTGTGTTTCAACGGCTGCAGACACGGCTTCTTTTTGTCGGCCTAATTCTTTCGTCATTAGATTTGTTTTACTGAGGCCGTGTTCTACTTCTTTAAATGCTTTTAATACCCCTTCTCGATATTGATTCACTGTTTCTCGATATTGTGACCATGATTTTTGAAGTTGTGCTCGTCTATATCCTGCTTTAAACGCATAAAAATCAAGGATACTTCCAAGTGCCCAAACAGGGTTAGAAATTTGTGAGATTAAAAATACACTCGCGCTACCGTTTAAATTAATTTGAGGAAAAAATGCTGCTCGCGCAATACCAATATTTTTATTTGCTTGCGCCATTTTTCTTTCTAAGTCTGCAATATCAGGTCTTCGCTCTAAAAGCTTCGCGGGTAAAACATCGGGGATAATAACTTTCGGGACAGTAAATCCACCAGCAGGTTTTATTTTAAAAACAGAAGGAGATATATTTAAAAGTGCTGCGATAGACTGCTCAGTGACCTGACGATCAGCTTCAACCGCTAATTGCTTCGCCTCTGTATTTTTTAATAAATATTTAGCCCGGGCAACATCAAGCCTTGAGGCTAAATTGCCTTCAAATTGAATCGTTACAATATCTAACGATCGTTTAAAATAACGAATAGATTTTTTATACACTGTATTTTTTGCATCTAACGTACGTAATACAAAATAATTTGCTGTTAGCTCTGTTTGAAGTAATAAGCGAATAGCACCATAATGCGCAGCACTTGATTGCGCTTGAAAGACTCTTACATTGGTTAAATTTCTATATCTTGAAAAAATATCTGGCTCCCAAGACAATGGCCCCATAAACGATCCCGTGTTTCCTCTTGCAAGTTCGTGAATTTCTCCATGTTCTAACTCATCGGCCGAACGCTGATTATTATCATAAAACCCTGTGATACCTATATGAGGTAAATACATCGAACGTGCTTTCATCATTTCATATCTAGATTGAATAAATCGTTCTGCCGCTGCTTGCAGTGTTGGATTGCTTTCATGAAATTTTTCTTGCAATTGATTGAGTATGGAATCATGAAAAATTTTCCACCATTCTCCGTTGTAACTGTTATCTGCAGGCGTTGCTAATTTAAACGGACTTTGGCCTCGCCAGTCTTTGGGTATAATTAACTGTTCAGGCTCATATTTAGGGGATAAATCAATAATATCCCTCTTTGAGCCACAAGCACTCAAACATAAAAGTATGATTAAAATACAAGAGACCCCGCGGACAAGCCGTGGGGCGTAGGCGCTTTGTTGTTTATTTATGCTTTTTATCATTCGACGCATCTTCTTGAAGATACCCTTTTGCAGGTGTGACTTCTTTAATTTTACTACCCTCTAATAACCCCAAATTAGGATTATTAATCACTTTATCTGTAATTAGTACTCCCTCAGCAATATCTACCGTTCTTTTTCTGAGTTGGTCTACTTTGATATTTTTAAAATGCACAGTGTTATTTTTATCAATTGTTGCAACTCGCGTGCCATGCGCATCAAATATCATAGCAGTGGTTGGCAGCGATAAAATATTTGCACGTGTTTGACCCGATATTGTCACCGTTGCATAAGAACCAGGCCATATAGACTCATCTTTATTATCGATTACAAATTCAGTGACAACCGTTCTTGTTTCAGGATCAAATGCATTAGCAGACGTTAAAAATTTTGCTTTGTAATGCCGATTCGGATACTGCGGGAAAACAACATCTGCATGAAACCCAGGTTTCAAAAACAAACCAAAGCGCTCAGGAATAGAAACAAACAAACGAACTTTTGTAATATCTGCAACAATAAATAAATGCGATGGTTTAGCTGTTTGCTCTTCTACCTCACCTCTTTTTGTCACATAATCTCCTAAATTGATATTTCTTGAGATTACAATGCCTGAAAACGGCGCAACAATGGTTTTAAATTTTAACCACTCTTTTAATGTATCAGCATGAAATTTTGCCGCATTATATTTACCGCGTTCGACTTTAAGATAAGCTTCTTTTACCGAAATAGATTGAATCGATACGGCCTTTGATTCTTTCATCGCAACGTATCTTTTGGCTGTTAAAATTGCCAAATCATATTTTGCCTCAGCTGCTTTCATATCTGCTACGGCCTGCCCATGACGCGCATTCAACGTAGGGGTATTTATCCGCGCCATAATCTCCCCTGCTTTAACCTTTGCGCCGTAATCTGTATACCATGCTTTAATATAGCCATCGACACGCGAATAAATATAAGACTGATTCCAAGCCATAATATTGCCCGGCAATTCAATCATCTCACTCGTGTCATCTTTTTTGGGAAAAACAGTTGAAACAGAAAAAATTTCATCTTGTAATGCTGCTTTTTTTAATCGATGAAAATCATAACTACGCATCAAAAATACAATCACTAACCAAGCAATTAAAACACAAGCAATCAGAACTGGCAGCCTGTACTTTTTCGGTAAATTCTCTATGCTTGTTTTAGCATTTTTTAACACAATACAGTTCCTTTATTTGGGATTGTATTTACGATAAACAACCGTATAAACACATGGGACAAACAATAGTGTTGTAAAAGTTGCCAAGATTAAACCGCCTATCACAGCTTTTCCAAGTGGCGCATTGGTTGTATTACTCAAAGCCATCGGCGCCATCCCTATAATCATGGCTGATGCTGTCATCAATACTGGACGAATACGTGCATACCCTGCCTCAATGGCAGCTTTAATGGGATCGCCATGCTTATCCATTTGTTCACGCGCATATGCAACGACAAGAATTGAATTCGCAGTTCCTGTGCCTAAAGACATGATCAATCCTGTTAAAGCCGGCACAGATAAATTGGTTCTCGTCAAAAATAAAAATAAAGCAACCCCTGCAACAGCACCAATTAAGCCAGAAATAATAATAAACGGATCTAACCAAGATTGAAAATTAACGACGATTAATAAGTAAATTAAAACAATCGCAAAAAGAAAACCAACCACAAGCTCAAGATATGCACTTTGCATGGTATCCCCCTGACCAAGAGCTTTAACCGTTGCTTTTTTAGGTTTTTTATCAAGGGTTTGCTTAATTGTTTTTTTCACATCTTTAAAAACGCCCCCTAAATCTCTACCTTCTGCAGAAACATACACATTAACTAAAGGCATTACATCATAGTGTGAAACAATACCTGGTGTGCCAACCATGACAACATCAACAAGATTTCCTGCAAGCTGAATACTTTCTAGATTTGTATCTTTCTCAGCACTTCTAACAGGAATAGATAATAATTTATTTAAACTATTCATAATATATTGCGGTGTATACACATTCAGTCGGTATGCAATACCTGATTTGTGATTCAACCAATATTGTTGGAAAAACTGCTGGCTGCCTGCCGTTGCTAAAATCATATTGAGCGCAATATCTTTTTCTGTGAGCGCGACGTTCAATCCAAAAGTCCTATCTGCATTGGTCAGTAACGTGGGGGTGGTGAGCGTTTGTTGCACGGTCACATCAACGGCCCCTGGTATTTTCCGAAACTGCGCTGCAAGCATTTTTGCATATTCATAATTTTCTTCCATATTGTATCCGACCACATGGACATCAATTGGTGCAGGTGAGCCAAAATTTATAATTTTTTGCGTTAAATCAGCTGGTTGAAACGTAAAAATAGTCCCTGGGAATTTTTCTTTTAAGCCTTTTCTTAAAATATTTCGATACGTCCATACAGGAGAGGTTTTATTATTTAAAGTAATGGTTAAGTCACAATCTTGCGAGCCAATGGTTGGCGTTGGTATAAATGCTAAATTATGCGGGCCAACCGGTAATCCGCAGTTACTAATGACTTTTTCTACTTTACCAGGCAAAAGCTTTTTAATATCTCGCGAAACATAAGATGCGAACTCCCCTGCTGTACCAACCCGCGTGCCAAGCGGTGTACGCATATGCATTTGCAGTGTGCCTGATTTAATCTCCGGAAAAAAATCTCTGCCATTAATAAAAAATAAAGTACTCGCTAATAAACAAAACATAACGAAATAAAAAATAAATTGGCTACGAACTTGAATTAATTGTTCTAATAAGCTTTGATATTGCAGCTTAAATAAATTAAATTTCTCATCAAAATTGAGCTGAAACTGTTGCAGACGCAGAAGCAATTGATTCGAAGACAAAGTCTTCGGTTCATCTTTATCTTCTTTTAGCAAATAATCAGCCATGGTCGGAACCAATGTAATCGAAAGTGTAAACGAGGCAACCATTGCAAACATAATCGCAAGCGCCATTGGCTTAAATAAAAAACCAGAAATACCTGTGATGCCAAAGAGTGGCATCCAACCTAGCGTAATACATAATGTTGCAACAAAAGTTGGGATAATAATTTGATAAGCAGCATCTAATATAGCCTCTTTTTTTTGTTTTTTCATCGCAAGGTGCGAGTGAATATTTTCAATCATCACCGTGGCATTATCGACCAAAATACCAACAGCCAAAGCAAGTCCGCCTAAAGTCATCACATTGATTGTTTCATTCGCAAAATAGAGTCCAATAATTGCCGCTAAAATAGAAAGCGGTATAGAAAGAGAAATAATAATTGTGGAGCGCCAAGAGCCTATAAATAATAAAACCACAAGCCCTGTTAAAAAAGTGGCTGTGAGCATTTCTTCAACAACATTTCGAATAGAGTCTTTTACAAATTTTGAGGCATCATGGAGTACTTTTATTTGAACATCACCGCCTAAAGAGGCTTCTATCTCAGGAATCGCTTTTTTAACCCCATCAACCACAGCAAGCGTTGAAACCTCACTACTTTTCATAACCACAAGCATAATCACTTGTTTACCATCGACTAAAACAGAATTTTGTTGGGGTGCAGCTGAAAGCGTTGCACTGCCAACATCTCTTAAAAAAACAGTGGCATAAGACATGCCTTTATCTACAACTTTAATCGGCATTTTATTAAAATCACTGACTTTTAATGGCGCTGCGTTGTTTTGAACCAGCCATTGTATGGTATCAATTTTTTCAGCCCCTGCAGGCAAAATTAAATTTTGCTGTTGTAATTTAGTTAATACATCATAGGCTGTCATATTTTTTGCATAAAGTTTTTTAGGATCAAGTGAAACCATGACTTGTTGGGTTGTTCCACCATACGGCAACGGCAAAATAGCACCTTTAATCGTAACTAATCGAGGTCTTATTTTCGTCGTTGCAGTATTATATAATTCTTCTCTTGCAAGTTTATCTGAGGCGACTTCAAGCATTGCAACCGGTACGGATGATGCAGAGAGTTTCATGACCATTGGCGGGGAAATATCAGGCGGTAAAATTTTAATGACGTTTTGGGATATTGCTGTAATTTCTGCCTCAGCTTTTCCAACATCAACACCAGGCTGCAGAAAAACTTTAATAATACTAATGCCATAATAAGATTGGCTTTCAATAGATTTAACACCTTCAACGGTTCTTGTAATCGCTCTTTCGTGAAGAAAAGTAATACGACCGGATACATCACTGGGTAATAATCCAGAATAAGACCAAACCACAGCAACAACAGGAATTTTAATATCAGGGAAAACATCGGTTGATGCTGTATATATAGAGCGCAGGCCCATAATCAGAATCAAAATTGCAAAGACAACAAATGTGTAAGGACGTTCTAGCGCAATTTTGATAAGGCTTTTCATTAAAAACCAGTCCGAGTCAGCGTTTTATTCCTCAAAATACTCTATCATTCATTCCTAATGAATGCGAACAAGGTTTGCTTCAATCATTCAAGTTTCAATGACGACCCGAGGTGTAGTAGCTCAAAAACTATTTGAACGCCCAAGATGTGCCGCCCCCGCTTTTTCTTCTCGATTTTGACCAAAAAAACTAAACCTGTATTTATTAGGTGCTTTTAAAATTGAAACACAGCCCTCATGTTTATTTTTACGCGCATCATCTAATGCAGACTGATTAGGCTTTGCGCCATGAGAAATAAGCAAGGCAACAAGATGATCATGTCCTTTAGCAGCTGCCAATGATAATGGCGTTTTCTGGGCGTTATCTTTTAGGTTAGTTAAGCTCGAGTCTGCTTGAATCAATTTTTGAACAAGCAA
>JASJHH010000204.1:0-11071 GCA_033791145.1 Legionella sp. | reverse complement strand
TCCAACATACCAGCGAGCTGACGCGTACAAAAATGGCACATCGCTATGGCGATACACTTCACCACAAACATGACAAACGTCATTTGATTTATCGACTACATTGGCCTTCACATCCATGCAAAACAATGCGGAATCAAGAGCACCTTGGAGCAATAAAATCCCCTACGGATGTATTAAGCGCACCCGTGAAAGAAAAAATGTGGAAACGGTTGGCGAAGACACCCTTCCACTGATAGAGTATAAGTATCCGGATCGGGTTTGCCACTTCCTGATTGGGAAAGAGTTCGAAAAGCCTGAGCATTACTCAGGCTTTTTTTATTTAAATTCAATCAGTTAGATAGCATTAGTTTGATTTAATGTGATACTCATTAAATAATTTAACCACGCGAACAACACCTTCTGTTTGTCTTGCAATTCGAATCACGCGCACCGCCTGACCCGGCATCATATCTCCCATTAAATACACAATGCCATCTGCCGTAACCACTTTAAATTGGCGCGGATTAATTTCGGCATCACCAAGCACCTGGCTCCGAATTTTTGCAGTAATCCAACTGTCTTGTAACGTATGATTTGAAGAAGATTTAATTGCAATTTGATTGTATTTTTTTCGAAAACCAGGTAAATCATGAATACGCGCATTCGCTTCTGCTCTTAATGCATGGCTTGGCAAATGGCCTGTTAATAACATATCTCGATGAAATACAGCTAAATCAATGGCGCACCCTTCACATCTTAAGCGTTCATCAGCAAACAACAACCGATTTGCACGTGCACCCAATTGATAATCATCAATTTTTTTATAAACGCTATGCCGGTCATACACCAGCATAGCGCCACTCCAAACACCACTCACCCCAGCACAACCAGATAACATAAAAACCAGGCAATAGCTTAAAAGTTTCCTAACGAACATATTGGAATACTTTCACCACTTTACGCACCCCTTTCACTTGCCGCGCAACCTCAACCGCAAGCGCTGCTTGCTCAGCTGTCGCAATCCCCATCACATAGACCACAGCATCTTCTGTAACCACGCGAATCGTGCCTGACTCTAAATCTTTCTTACGAAGCAATTTAGTCCGCACTTCGCCCGTAATCCAAGTATCTTTGCTACGCTGCGCCATTGAAATAGGTGCTTCTATCGTTATTTCATTATAAACACGACGTACTTTAGGGGTTTGTTTCGCAACTTTTTCGGCCAGAACACGCAATGAAGCTTCGGGTGTTTGCCCCACAAGCAGTACAATTTGATTAAAGCTCGTGACACCAATATGTGAGCCTTCAAATTTAGGATTTCTTACGATGTCTGTGTGTATCAGATGAAAAATACGCGCATCTCGCTCAAGCATCACAACACTTCGGCTGTCATAAACCACAAGCCCTGTTGCTGCAGCAACCATGCCAAGCATGCATCCGCTGAGTAATCCAAACAACAAAACCAATATCCCTATTTTTAGCTTCATCAATGCTTCACCCCATCATTTGACCAAACAATGCCTGATCGATTAAGTCGCAAAAACAATGTAACACAAATAAATGGATTTCCCGAGTCCGTGCAGCGCTCTCACCAGGTGCAATCAACTCGATATCATTAGGCCCTAAGTGATTCGTCAGCATGCCGCCTCCAGCACCACTTAACACCACCACATCCATGCCTTGATCATGCGCTGCATCCACTGCATGCACCAAGTTCATGGTTTGGTTTGACGTGCTTAATAAAAGCAATACATCTCCTGCCGTCCCCAGAGCTTGCAACGGGCGTGAAAAAACATGGTCAGCATGCCCTTCTTGTAATAAAGCGGTCGTCAATGCCATATCTGTGGTAAGTGCTATCACTGGCAGCGCTGGCCGTTCAGCTTCAAAATGATTCAGCATCGCCGTTGAAAAATGAAGTGCATTGGCAGCCGAGCCTCCATTACCACATACAAATAATTTACCGTTATTTAACAAACAATCTGAAAGACACGCGCCAGCATGAATAATAGATTCGGGTAAAGTATCAGCTGCTGCAATTTTTGCCTCAATACTGGCTGAAAATAATTGCTGAACACGTTCGACCATCTCACTCATTTTTTATTCCTCAAAAGCTTGTTTTATCCAAGTCACGCGGGGTGGATTGCCATCAAGTGCGAGCACATCAAAACGAACCCCTTGATTGCCTTGATTCGGATGCGTCATTAAATAATACGATGCGGTTTTCATTAGTTTGTCTTGCTTACGTCGTGTAACACTTGCAGCAGCCCCACCAAAAGCACTTGAAACACGCTGCCTAACTTCTACAAAAACAAGCACGCCACATGGACCTTGCATCACTAAATCAATTTCACCGGCTCGACTGCGATAATTACTTGTGCACCAAATTAAACCTTGTTTAATTAAGTATTTTTTGGCATATAATTCAGCTTGATAGCCTTTTTCTACGGTTGTTTTTACTGCTGTTTTTTCCTGTATCAACGCACGGCTTCCAATTGATTGCTATTTAAACGCTGCAACACCTGCTTTAATTGTTTAATATCTTTAAAATCAATTAACAGCTGCCCTTTTCCAGAAGTAGCCGATTTTAACCGAACATTCGCATCAAGATAAGCAGCAACTTGTTTTAACTCACGATCAAATATTTTATCTGCTGTGTCTATCCCATCTTGAGGTGTTATTTTTTTGGCAACTTCTTTTGTTTTAAGACGCGCCACCCATGCCTCTGTCTCACGCACAGATAAACCACGACTCACAATCAAATCAGCCATTTTTACTTGCTCTTCCTCAGAAAGCCCAAGTAAACAGCGTGCGTGTCCCATATCAAGCTGGGCTTGCTCTAGTAATGCCACAACAGGCGCACTAAGCTGCAATAACCGCAAGCAATTACTAACGGCAGCTCGTGATTTTGACAATAAATTAGCAATGTCTTGATGTGTTAATTCAAATTCCTGATTCAAACGATGCATCGCCCGCGCTTCATCCATAATATTCAGTGCTTCACGCTGCAAATTTTCAATTAACCCCAATGCCATGGCTGTTTCATCATTGACATCACGTACAACTACAGGCACTTCCGTTAGCTCTGCTATTTGTGAAGCACGCCAGCGCCGCTCACCTGCGATAATTTCATATTGCTCGCTATTTTCTTTATCATTTTTTTTACATAGACGCACAACAATCGGCTGCAACACGCCCTGTTGTTTAATTGAAGAAGCCAGTGCCTGCAAAGCCGTTTCATCCATCACGCCTCGCGGCTGATATACGCCCGGTTGCAAAGTCTTGATAGGCAGCATTAACAAGTTTTGAGTATTTGTAGTTTGATGTCCTTCATCAGCCTGCTGTAATAAAGCCGATAAATTACGCCCAAGTCCTGCACGTTTCGCACTCATGAAACCACCTCTTGCTTCGCAGAATTTTTCACCCGCAACATCAACTCAGATGCCAATTCTTGATAAGCTGCAGCCCCTGCCGAAGATTTATCATATTGCAAGGCAGGCATGCCATGGCTCGGCGCTTCAGCAAGTCGAACATTGCGAGGAATTGCTGTTTTGTACGCCTTTTCACCGAAATGCCTGGTTATTTCATTAGATACATCTTGTGACAACCGATTTCGTCCATCATAAAGTGTACGTATTACGCCTTCTATCAGAAGATTTGGATTGACTGACGCCGTCACCTGCTCAATCGTTGAGAGCAAATCAGCCAAACCTTCTAGGGCATAATATTCACATTGCATCGGGATTAAAACCGATTCCGCAGCAACCAATGCATTCAGAGTGAGTGTATTTAAAGCCGGCGGGCAATCCATTAAAATATAATCATATTGAGACAATACAGGCTTTAATGCTTGGCGCAGAATCGTTTCACGCCCAATTTTTGTCATGAGGGTCACTTCAGCAACTGTTAAATCACTGTTCCCAGGCAAGACATCAAACCCTGCTGGCACACGAACTGCAGCATCAGTCACCGAGCAATCGCCAAGTAATACATTATTACCTGAGTGCACTAAATCATGCTTATTAACGCCTGCCCCCATGGTTGCATTACCTTGTGGGTCTAAATCAATCAATAAAACGGATTGCTTTAATACCGTAAGCGATGCCGCCAAATTGACGGCTGTAGTGGTTTTACCCACGCCTCCTTTTTGATTGGCAATAGCAATCACTTTGGCCATGCATGTTCCTTATTTAACTCGGTTCAATCAAAACACAACAACGTGCGCCGCATTCGCCCGGAACAGTGTATGTTGTTGTCTGATAGGATTGATTCAGTGTATTTAACTCATTATTGGGTATCTGACCCTTCATGGCCAGCCATAATCCTTGTGTGCTGATTAAATGATGCGTATTTTTAATCATCGGCTCTATCGCACTAAATGCCCGACTCACTACTGTATCAAAACGTTGCTCCGGGTGGTAGGCTTCAACCCGCGATTCAATCACATTGACATGCTTTAATGCCAAAACACGCACCACTTCCCGTAAAAATCGCGTTTTCTTTCCATTGCTATCCAACAATGTAATTTGTACATCCGGCCGTGCCAGTGCCAGCGGAATACCCGGCAACCCAGGCCCTGTACCCACATCTAGCCAATGTTGACCTCGCATCCAAGGTAAAATAGCCAAGCTATCTAATATATGCCTGGAAACCATGGACTCCATATCACGAACAGCCGTTAAATTATAAGCTTTGTTCCATTGCTTCAACAGCTTTAAATAATCCAAAAAAGGGGCTACTTGAAGTGCAAGCCCAAGTGCTGAAAACCCAGCTTCAAGCGCTTTTTCAATAGGCGTAAAATCACTCATGCGAGCAACCTCTGTTTTTTAAGGTGAACCAACAAAAGCGACAACGCCGCAGGGGTCACCCCTGAAATGCGCCCTGCTTGTGCAATAGAAATAGGCTTAACTTGTTTTAATTTTTGAACCACCTCAGCCGACAAACCTGAAATCGCCTCGTAAGCAAAATCATCCGGCAAGCGCGTTGCTTCATGCTTTTTAAGGCGCGCAATATCCGCCGCTTGGCGTTCAATATAGCCTGCATATTTACTTTGTATCTCGAGTTGCTCTGCAACTGCCGGGCTAATTTTCGGCATATTTAAATCACTGGCGGCTTCAAGTTGTGCGTATCGCACTTCCGGACGCTTTAAAAAATCAGAGGCTCTACAGTCTTGTAATAAAGGCCCTTTTAATTGATCAGCAAAAATAGCTTGATGCTTTTCCGCACGAATCCAAGTTTGATTTAAATGCACTTGGGTTGCCTCAATCGCTTCACGCTTTTCAATAAACGCTTGCCATCTCGTATCATCAACCAAACCTAAATCACGCCCTATCGCTGTTAAGCGCAAATCAGCATTGTCTTCTCGCAGCAATAACCTATACTCAGCGCGTGACGTAAACATGCGATACGGCTCAAGCGTACCAGACGTCACCAAATCATCGACAAGCACCCCTAAATACGCTTCATCACGCCTGGGTGACCAGAGTGATTTGTCTTGAACCAAGCGCGCGGCATTTAAACCGCCTAATAAGCCTTGTGCAGCGGCCTCTTCATAGCCTGTTGTGCCATTAATTTGTCCGGAAAAAAATAAATTCGCAATCCCTTTGGTTTGCAAGTAAGGCGTTAAACCACGCGGGTCAAAATAATCATACTCTATCGCATAGCCGGGTCGTGTAATCCGCGCTTGTTCAAAGCCTGTAATCGTTCGAATAAATGCGAGCTGCACTTCATACGATAAACTCGTTGAAATACCGTTTGGATAAATTTCAAGCGTATTTAAGCCTTCAGGCTCAACAAAAATTTGATGCGATGATTTATCGGCAAATCGCACCACTTTGTCTTCAATCGACGGACAATAACGTGGCCCGACACCTTCAATCACCCCAGCATACATAGCCGACTCATTCAGATTATCGCGAATAATGGCGTGTGTTGCTTCAGTGGTGTGAGTAATATGACATAAGCGCTGCTCTGGATGATCTTTATCTGTTCCCATATATGAAAACACAGGCCGCGGGTTATCGCCTGGCTGAGGCCCCATCTTAGTATAATCAAGTGTTCGGCCATCAAGTCTTGGTGGCGTACCGGTTTTAAGTCGTCCTACAGGAAAATTAAGTTCGCGAAGTCTTAAAGCAAGGGCCGTGGCCGGTGGGTCTCCCGCGCGCCCGCCTGAAGACTGCTTCATGCCCACATGAATTTTACCACCTAAAAACGTACCAACAGTAAGCACTACCGCGCGCGCTGAAAAACAAAACCCCATTTGGGTTACAACGCCTGTTACGCGGTCGCCTTCAACCAAGACATCATCAACTGCTTGTTGAAATAAAGTTAAATTATCTTGAGACTCAAGCCGTTTTCGAATCGCATCGCGATAAAGCACCCTATCAATTTGTGCGCGTGTTGCACGAACGGCAGGGCCTTTAGAGGCATTTAAAGTTCTAAGCTGAATAGCTGCCTCATCAGCAGCCGACGCCATCGCACCACCTAAAGCATCGATTTCTTTCACCAAATGCCCTTTGCCAATCCCGCCAATCGCAGGATTACAAGACATTTGGCCGAGTAAATCTAAATTATGCGTAAGCAAAAGCGTTTTCGCACCCAAACGTGCAGATGCCAAGGCAGCTTCAGTACCTGCATGCCCGCCTCCTACTATAATTACATCAAATTTTTCAATCACTGCCATCACTCAACTCATATTTAATTTATTATGCAAAACACCTATCACACGCAGTATACCTATAATCACCATGATTTTCTTTTGGGGGCTCAACTTCTGTTGGCTTACTTTCAGGCGCCGGTTTAAAAAATCCTGTAATTTTGGTCAGCATCCCAAGAGGGATATCTTCTTCTTGCATCTCTTTTGGTGCAAGCTCTGCGACATAGCATTTTGCTGCGAGCATTAAAACCAAACTCAAAGCAAACACAGGCGCGCCGATAGGCACCGGCATAAATATAAATGCCGCTAAAAATATCGCTGGCAAGGCCATATCAATCGCGAGCGTGCATGCCATATCTGCTCGTTGATAAACCAAGACCTGATTATAATAATCACGCAACGCTTCTGGATTGTTCTCTGGGTCAAATGCTCTTAAGTTTTTTTGTGTTGTTGAAATTTGAAGCGCTGAGCTAAATGCCGCATGAATAATACCCAGCCCAAAACACATCGCACCACCCGCGAGTATAATCGCAATCTCAGTCAGCGGCATCAAAACGCCCGGGTACACAAAAAAACAACACAACGCCAAAAAAGCAAAAAGCAAAAATGTTGAGTAAATTACATCATATGCTAATTGCGTAATCGCACACTGGCCTTCACGGTCAACCTTGGCTTTTACGCGCTCTAAACGCTCTATCTCTAACGTAATAGCGTCAGTAGGTTCCTTTAATTTTAATGCATTAATCGCTGCATCATATTCGCTGATGAGTATATTATGATCGTCGCGCTTTTCCCAAAGCTCAAAGACCTGTAGCGTTAAATCAAAGAAAAACAAAGCAAAATTTAATACATCGCCCCAATAACCAACCAAAATAAAAAAACAAACAAAATTAATAACGCCCCATACCGCATCATTTAAAATAGTAAACTTTTGTTCTTTCCATTTTTCATCAAAATAAGCTTTTTCTTCTTCAGGTGTGAGTATGAGGCCTTTCGGTACGTCATAAGCCGCGGCCGTGCCGCCTCTGGCAAAATAAAGGCTCCACCCCATAATCCCCGTGCCACACGACACCCAACTGAGAGCCCGATTAAATCGCGTTAAAACAAGATAAGGCCTAAAATGTTGTAGCAGCAAACCAATGCCGAGAAGCATTTCAACCGTCCATACAAGATACAAACGGCCATCATTTAAACTCGCCGGATAATCTACTATCCCTGCTATCGTATCTCGGGTTGGTTTTTTACATGCGCCGGCCAATAGCGCATCAGCACCTTCAAGGTATGCCAAAAACGCGATATCGTCTGAACTGAGTATTTCTGTTTTTTGTTTTATTCTTGCGCACTCAAGGGCTGCCGCTAAATTCCCTCGATTATCAAAAACATTTTTAAGATCAAGCGAAAGCGTGCCAGCGCGTACTTTTTCTTGGACGTCAGCATCCAATAAAGAAAAAGAGAGCTTGGCAAATGTAAATGCCTCTGTATGTTTTTTCGCAGGTGTCATATTGGGCCCAAATGATTACGCCCAAATAAAGTCAATTTAAGCGCAAACTGTTTTTGTTTTGCAATATAACATGATTTTTAACACTTATCTAGTGCAAAAATAGATCTCCCTGTGTTTATTTTGATTTTAATGGGAGATCTTGGGCCGATGCCCCTAAATTAGATAACAACTCTAATTTGAGTTGCTCAGAGTTCGCCGACTCCGCTTGCTCACAGAAATCCTCATACCCTTTGGGTTTTTGTATTGAAAATAAAGCGCTTTCATCTGCTACTTCATCTTGTCTTGCTTTAGGTGCCTGTCGATTCACGTAAGCTTTAGCTGCGAGCATCGATGCCACACACACACCAAACACAATGGCTGCCATGGTGGTTGGTACAGGCATAAATACAAAAATCGTGATAAATAATACGGGCATTAAGCTACTACAAATCATATTACATGCTAAATCTAATTGCTGATATTTCACCTGTTGCTCTTGATGCTCGGTTTTTGACAAAATTCGCTGCATGCTCAAATACACAGCCTGCCTTTTCATATCATTTTCGCCGCTATTCAACGATTTAAAAAGCGCTAATTGTGTTTCATATTGCGCTTCAACACTGCCTATATCTTTTTTGATTTCACCAATCCTGAGCTCCGAACTACGATTTGTGTGCCACATCGTAAATCCAAAGCACATCACCCCCCCGACCAGCTCTGCCATCAGCGCTGCAAATGGCGGCAATAAAACAATGGGCGCATAAGGCGAAAAAAGACAACACAGTAAAGCAAAAGACAAAAGAAGACTACATGTATATTTTATATTTAGACTCAGTTTTTCAAGATCATATTCCCGTGCACGCACTGCTTCTTTGCGGGCATCGCTTAAGTCGTTTTTTTCCCTCTGAAGCTGTTCAGTATTATCATCCTTGGATTCCAGCTCTCCTATTTGCTTTTGAAGCCCTTTAATTTCGTCATCATAAGCGTTTAAAACACCCTTATGTTTTTCTTCTACTTCTTTAAAATTCCACATACACAAACAACATTCTAAGGCAATGACAGCGCAATTTAATAAACTACCATAGTAACCAAGCACCCCACTTAACAAAACAACAAAAGAAATAGCATTAACAAAACCCCAGGATACATCCTCAAAAATTAAGAACTTTTTCTCGTTCCATTTGCCCTTCCAATATGTGCTTTTATCTGCTTTATTAAGATTCAAGCTTTTAATTTGTTCTGGTACCCTCACTAAAAAAGCAGTATTAACCGCAAGACGAAAAAAATTAAGACTTGCCCCCAAAGGCCCAAGCCATATTGAAGTATTTCTTAACATCGTGGCATCTGCTATCGCAAAGGTTGTATAACGCCTTAAGTTGCTGAGTGCCAAGCATGCTCTAATCATCATCGCCGAAAAAACAACAAGGTTCATGCGTGTGTAATTCCAGAGCCCCGCAGAATCTGCAGCATTTTCAACAGCCGTTTTAATGCTGCTATCAAGGGTCATTTTCTGAACAAGATTTGTTATTACAGGGGCCATTTTAAGCATTCCGAAATAGCGATCAGGGCTATCTGGATCTCCTGCTGGGATATAATTGGATTTAGCTCGAGACCGTAACTGGTCTAATAATTTGGTAACATAGAGCAAATGCGCTTTACGTTGCTCTAAATCATTTCTTTCTTCCATCAAACCCAGCTCCCAATCAGCCAAAGCTAAATAAAAAGCAAATGACAGCTGTTTTTTGCAATATGCTGCTTCGTTCTCATCTAAATAAGTAAAGCCTAAAATCGCTTGTTTGTTTATCCAGTTTTTAGAACGTTTGAGTGCTTCGGGTAATTGAACACGATTTGAAAAAACGCTTTCTCTTGAAATAGGAAAGTCTGAGATATTTTGGCCTTGGGCACACCCGTTAACCGTATCTTGAACGGTGTTTTGAAGTTCCAGTGTCAGCTGTGAAAACGAAAGCATTGTGGCTTTGTCTTGCTTAGCTTTTTTCGTCACTCCCATAGCGCACCTTTATCAAATTACTCTTATTTTCAATATAGCATTACATTTAGCATTAAGCCATATTAGAGAGCGCTTTGATCGATGCTTAATCAGATTTCCAGGGCGATAATAACTCTGTTTCAATACCAACTAAATCTAGAACGCGACCGACTGCCTCATCAACTACCTCTGAAATACTTTGTGGTTTTTGATAAAAAGCAGGGACCGGCGGGTAAATAATCCCGCCCATCTCTGTCACTGCTGTCATATTTCTCAAATGCCCTAAGTGCAGTGGCGCTTCTCGAGGCATCAGCACCAGGCGCCTGCGTTCTTTGAGTACAACATCAGCTGCTCTTGTTAATAATTGCCCGGATACACCATGCGCGATTTCAGCGAGCGTGTTCATTGAGCACGGAGCCACAATCATGCCTAATGTTTTAAACGAGCCACTGGCAATCGATGCCGCAATATCATGGGATGGATGATAGACATCAGCGAGTGCTTTTAATGCATCAAGGCTGATATCTGTTTCATAGGTCCGCGCCAACTGCCCTGCTTTTGTGACTATCAAGTGCGTTTCAATCGGTAATGGCTTTAACACTTCAAGCAAGCGAATACCGTAAATTGTCCCGGATGCACCGGTGATACCAATAATTAAGCGGGATGGTGTCATTTGTTTTCCTGTATACATGCATGCACCTGGCTAATTAAATAAAATGGCAATGAAAGTAATGTATAGCATACAGGATAGCCTTGCGTTGTTTTTGTATCTATATGGCTTTGGGTCGCAGGCCCTGCATAAAAACGCACTGCTGTTTTCCAAGGTTTTTCATGCATAAACTGATGTAACGAGCGCATCTTACCTGCACTGCCTGATTTAACCTCAACCGGAATCAACTGTTGGTCGTCTTGGATAAGGTAGTCTATTTCAGCACTACTAGCCGCGGATTCACGACTCCAATAATATAAATTG
>JASJHH010000203.1:0-8112 GCA_033791145.1 Legionella sp. | reverse complement strand
AATTTTTAAATTACCGTGACCCAGGTATTAGCTCAGCGCTTTCACGAAGACTTTTGGATGATTAAATAATGCAAAATAAATCACAAAAAAAACTGAAAAAAATTATTATTATTGGTGCGACTTCATCCATTGCAGAGCATTGTGCACGTTTATGGATTCAACAGGCACCTGTTGAGATCATTCTAGTCGGTCGTGATTACAATAAAACCGAACAAATCGCATGTGATTTACGTGTTCGCGGACCGAATACAACTGTTACAAGCATCGAAGCAGACTTTCATGATCCAGAAAAAATTAAAGCTCTTGCTGATCAACTTAACCAAACAAGCCCAATCCATCCCATTGATATTATATTAATCGCCCACGGCGTATTATCTGATCAACAACAATGCCAAAAAGAATTAACCCAATGCCATGATGCCTTAGCAATCAATGGTCTCTCACCCATTTTATTTGCTGAAGCTTTTTCAAAACACATGGAAAAAACCAATCATGGCACACTCGCAATCATTGGCTCTGTTGCAGGAGACAGAGGACGAAAATCAAATTATATTTATGGGGCTGCAAAAGCGCTTGTCGCAAGTTATACCGCAGGCCTTCAACACCGTTTTGCCAATACAAACGTCCGTGTAACACTGATTAAACCTGGCCCAACTGACACCCCGATGACCGCGCATTTAAAACGACAGGGACAGCAATTAACGCCGGTTACGCTCGTTGCAAAATCCATTGTAAAAGGCATCAGTCAAGGCCAGCGTGTGATCTATACACCTATCAAATGGCTCTTGATTATGATGATTATTCGTCATATTCCACATGCTATCTTTAAAAAAATGGATATTTAAAACATGATGACTTTAGGCTTCAAAAAAACATATTTTAATGCTTGGATGTTTTTAGCGCTTTTATTCATAACCGCAACCTGTCTATTTGTTCCACTACTACCTGTTATGCCTACTGACGGTCACGACCCATCCTGGGTACTAGGAATGAATCACGCTCTCGCACAAGGATTAAATTTTGGGCGTGACATTATTTTTACATTTGGACCTTATGCCTCTATTTTTACGCACGCTTACCATCCTACAAGCGATGCATTGATGATATGGGCTTCTCTTTATCTAGCTATTTTTTTTGCTATTGCAACCTACTTAAATTTTAAAGAAAGCAAATGGTATGTAAAAATATTACTTCTGATAACACTTGCGGGCATCATAAACTCTAGTGATGCACTTCTCTTTTTTTATCCACTGCTAGTTGGCGCTTATCTTTTTAAATCAAACACAATTACAATACGCTCAAATTTACTTTTAATTGCTTTGTTCTTACCCTTTGGACTACTTCCCCTCATCAAAGGCTCATTACTCGTTCCTTGTTTAGGAATCATCATTCTTTCTACTTTATTATTACTACTGAATAAGCATTGGATAAGTGCAGCACTGACGTGTATCACGCCTATTATTTCAGCACTTGTTTTTTGGATGGTTTCAGGACAACCCTTGAATGCTTTACCAGCTTATTTTATATCCATGCAACCGATTATTGATGGTTACACAGAAGCGATGTCAGTTCGTGGGGGCCATATTAGAGAAATCTTTTTATATCTCATCGCGACCATCGTTTTATTATCCGCTATTATCCAAGACATAAAAATAAATTTTTTAAAAAAAGTAATCTTATTTTTCATGTTTTTACTCATACTCTTTGTCGCATTTAAAGCAGGCTTTGTGAGACATGATGCACACGCCTTACATGCCGCTGCGATGCTCTTATTAACAGGCTTACTCATCACAACTGTTTGCAATAACAATAGACATACATTTTTTGCAGTATTGATTGCTATGACCCTCGGACTTGCTATTGTTTCTAGCTATCAACCAATCAATATAATACATATTCGAAACAAGCTTGTATTTACCTATCAATCTTCTTGGGATGCTCTAAAATTTCGCATTAAAAATCAAGAAAAATTAACGCATGAATTTAATAATAAAATAGCCATGCTGCATAAAAAAGTAGATTTTCCTAAATTTGATGGTACGACAGATATCTATTCATATGATCAATCTTATTTAATTTCATCTAAAAACACTTGGAACCCTCGTCCTGTATTTCAGAGTTATTCTGTGTATACCCCAGAATTAATAAAACAAAACAAGGCACATTTATTAAAAAATAACGCCCCTGACCATTTGATTTTCAAAGTTCAACCGATTGATAATAGAATCCCATCATTAGAAGATGGCGCTAGTTGGCCTGTGATTATCTCTCATTATGAGCCAATAAATTTTAAAAATAATTATCTTTTTTTAAAAAAACGCGCCACCCGTTCAAATTATTCTGAATCGCTTCTATCAAAAAAAACAGTCCGCTTTAATCAAGTGGTTGTATTGCCGGAAAGTAATCAACCTATTTTTGTCAAACTTAAAATAGAGCAAAGCCGTTTAGGAAAAATAGTTGATATTTTATTCAAAACAACCCCGTTAGAAATCGTAGTTAATCTAAAAAATGGTTCAACACGTAAGTATCGCATTATTTCAGGCATGACTGAAACAGGCTTTTTGTTATCACCTATCGTTGAGAATACAACTGAATTTGGTCTGCTTTATGCAGATTCAAAATACCTTACCGATAAAACCGTTCAATCATTTTTAGTCCATCCAGAGCATGGGCGTCGCTTATGGAATAATCAATATGAAGTTGAGTTTATAACTATGGATATACCCAAAAAATCAGATGTAATTAGCTTATATAAAATTTCCGAACCTAAACTAAAAGAACCTAACTTTAATCTAACAAAAGCCAAAGCATGTGATGGCCGTATTAATACGATTAATTACAACACGCCCGCACCCATTGCCTTTAGAGCAACAGCGCTGCTCAATATTAATGGATGGCTTGCAAAACCAAATGCTTTTTTAATCTTATCTAATCAAAACAATCAAACCTATATCATAAAAACCACTCAAAAAACCGCTAAATATGCTACTACTGCTGATATTTCTAAGCTTAAAGGCTGGTATGTTTTAAGATTAGCTTATCTTGAAAATAGCACGCTAAATATCTGCCCCGAATTTAATATTATGACTGAACTCAATGGTGAAATCACATGATAAACAATCAAAAATTTCCTTATGCTAGCTGCTTTTTTAATCTATAATTTTTTTAGAGATGAATATGAACCATAATGAACTATCCGAGTTATATAAAATACGTTTTAAGCAGAATGAATTACCCCGTAAAAATGCTATTTGGAAAGTGATCTGTCAAAGCTTCCTTCAGAAATTCATAAAAAAATCAGATACAGTGATAGACATAGCTTGTGGTTATGGTGAGTTTATTAATAATATTCATGCAAATAAAAAAATCGGCGTTGATTTAAATAAAGATACATTGGCTTTTTTGAATCCGGATGTTAAGTTACACCAATGCCAAGCCACTAATTTAAGCACCATAACACCAGGCAACGCTGATGTGCTCTTTACATCTAATTTTCTGGAACATTTATTAGACAAAAAAATGTTAGATTTATTTCTTGACCAAGTCATGCTAACACTAAAACCTGGGGGTAAATATCTTATACTTGGCCCGAATTTGCGATATTTGCCTGGCCAATACTGGGATTTTTATGACCATCATTTAGGATTAACACATCTATCACTCTGTGAAGCTTTACAACTAAAAGGATTTAATATAGAGCTTTGTATTGACCGTTTTTTGCCATTTACGACGCAAGGTGCTTTGCCGACTCACCCATTTCTAGTTTGGTTTTATCTGAAAATGCCTTTTATTTGGCGGATTTTAGGTAAGCAGTTTTTTATTGTTGCTCAAAAGCCCGCTTCCAGCGCCCAATAAGTGCCAACAAATAATTTAAATAGATATTTAAGTATATGACAATGATAAACTTTAAAAAATTAAATCTTCAACCAAACAACCAAGGGTTATTTTTAATACTCATATTGATAACTGTAATCTCTAGAATTGTCCCTCTACAGCCTTCTATTCCGGGTGAAAGCTTAGACCCATCTTGGGCATTAGGAACCAATCAAGCTATCACTCAAGGATTTACTTTTGGGCCTTATGCCTCTATCTATACGCAAGCTTACCATCCTGCGACCGACGCACTAATAATATGGAGCTCTCTTTATCTGGCCGTTTTTTTTACTATTGCAATCCACTTAAACTTTAAAGAAACTCGATGGTATGTGAAAATATTACTCCTCATAATACTTGCGGGTATCGTACACTCTAGGGATGCACTTCTTTTTTATTATCCATTGTTGGTCGGAACTTATCTTTTTAAATTCGTCACATCTAAACCTGAATTAAGTACCACTACCATTCGTTCGAATCTACTTTTAATTGCTTTATTTACTCCATTTGGGCTACTCCCTCTAATCAAGGGCTCACTATTACTCTCTTGTTCAGCAATCATCATCCTTTCTGTTTTATTACTGTTATTTAATAAACGTTGGATAGCTGCCCTCAATTTAATATTATGACCGAACTAAATGGTGCAATCACATGACAAATACCCAAAAAATTATCCTACCCGGTGGTGCAGGCTTGGTTGGACAAAATCTGGTGGCTCGCCTTAAAGCAAAAGGCTATTCAGATATTACGGTACTCGATAAACACCGTAAAAATTTAAATATACTAAAGCAATCTCATCCAAATATTACAGCCATATATACAGATTTATCAAAACCCGGTAAATGGCAAGATCATTTTGAGGATGCTGCCGTTGTTGTCATGCTTCAAGCCCAAATTGGTGGCAATAATTATGATGATTTTGTGCGTAATAACATCACCTCGACTGAACTTATTTTAGAAGCCATCAAAAAACATAATATACCCAAACTTGTACATATTAGCTCATCCGTTGTTGAGTCAGTCGCCGATGATTTTTATACGCAAACAAAAACAGCACAAGAAAAATTAGTGCTTGATAGCCATATTGCTTGTCCTATTTTAAGGCCGACTTTAATGTTTGGTTGGTTTGATCGTAAGCATCTCGGATGGCTATCGCGTTTTATGAAAAAAGTGCCCGTATTTCCTATACCAGGGCATGGCCGTTATATGCGTCAACCGCTATACGTCGGTGATTTTTGCAATATTATTATTAGCTGTATTGAAAATAATGTACCCAACACAATTTATAATATTTCAGGGCAAGAAAAAGTAAATTACATTGATATTATTCGTGAAATCAAACAAACAACGCGTTCACGCACGCAAATTATACGAGTGCCGTTTCAGTTTTTTTATGGCTTACTTTTAATCTGGGGGAAATTTGATAAAAATCCACCGTTTACAACGCAACAATTAAAAGCACTTCGTGCAAAAGATGAGTTTGAAGTGATTGATTGGCACAATATTTTTGATGTTCCCTCGACTTCGTTTAAACAAGCCATTCAAGAAACGTTTAATCATCCGAATTACAGCAAGATTACTTTGGAATTTTAATTATGGAAAAAACACAAGCTAAAAAACAACAACGCATTGCCGTATTAGGTGCAGGCCCCATGGGACTTGCTGTTGCCTATCAACTGGCACTGGATGGCCATCAACCTATTGTATTTGAAGCGGATGATAGAGTCGGTGGTATGGCCGCCTCTTTTGATTTTAATGGCTTAGACATTGAACGCTATTATCATTTTCACTGTACCTCTGACCATGGTTTTTTTAAGATTTTAGATGAGCTAAAGCTCACGAAAAAACTCCACTGGGTCGAAACAAAAATGGGCTATTGGCATAAAAACCGCCTCCAAGCCTGGGGCAATCCAACTGCACTACTCAAATTTAAAGGTCTGAGTTTAATCGCGAAATTTCGATATGGCTTACATGCCTTTGCTTCAACCAAACGAAAAAACTGGAAAAAATTAGATAATCTCGAAGCAAGCAATTGGGTTAGAACATGGGTTGGAACAGAGGCTTATAATATACTCTGGCGACAATTATTTGAGCTTAAATTTTATGAGTATGCCTCTGAATTATCAGCCGCATGGATTTGGAGCCGTATCAGACGCATTGGTTGCTCACGCTATAATTTATTTAAAGAAAAATTAGGTTACCTTGAAGGCGGCTCAAATACACTACTAGAAGCCATGAAATCAGAAATTGAAGCTCGTGGTGGCGAAGTACGACTCAGTACGCCTATTACAGAAGTCACGATGGTAGATGGCCGTGTAACGGGCGTTACTTCAAACCAAAATCATGAAGCGTTTGATAAGGTCATTAGTACGATACCACTGCCCTATGTTCCAAAAATCATGCCTGATTTACCGCCTAAAATACTCGCTCAATACAAAACACTCAAAAATATTGCTGTGGTCTGTGTGATTGTAAAACTTAAAAAATCAGTCACAGAAAATTTTTGGCTCAATACAAACGACCCTGATATGGATATTCCAGGCATTGTCGAATATTCAAATATCATGCCGCTTAATAAACATATTATATATGTCCCGTTTTATATGCCTGGCGAGCATCCCAAATACTCAGATGATGATGATGTATTTATTCAAAAAGTCCGTACTTATTTGAAAAAAATTAATCCGGACCTCACAGATGACGACTTTATTGATATCAGAGCCAGCCGTTATCGCCATGCGCAACCTGTGTGTAATCCAAGTCACTTAGATAATCTCCCCCCTGCTGATTTACCGATTAAAGGCTTGTGGGCAGCTGACACCTCTTATTACTATCCAGAAGACAGAGGTATTTCTGAAAGTATCGACTTTGGCCGAAATATGGCAAAACAGGCTATGCAATGCTAAAAAAAATTAAATCTAATCAATTTTTTTTGTTTTTAATCACAGGCGGCATTGCAGCATGCGTTAATTTTGGAAGCTGTATTGCATTCAAATATTGGTTTGATTTTTCATCATCCATTATTCTTGCTTATGTCATGGGTATGATCACAGCTTTTATTCTCGCTAAATATTTTGTGTTTAAAAACAGCCAGCAGTCGCTACATGCCTCCATGCTTTATTTTAGTTTAGTGAATCTTTTGGCTGTTGCCCAAACGTGGGCCGTGAGTATGGGCCTTGCTTATTATCTTTTGCCAGCGCTCGGTATTTTGAATTTCACAGAAGAAATTGCACATGCTATCGGCGTTATTGTGCCTGTTTTTAGCAGTTACTTTGGGCATAAGCATTTATCGTTTAAAGCATAAAACAATGAAAACATTGTATGCTTTTCTACTATTTATACCATTAAGTATCATCATTTTTTTACAATTCACCAAAGCACCTACGTTCCGCGACAAAAAGCCTACGCCCCGCGGCATGTCCGCGGGGTCCAATCAAGTTACATTTTAAAATAACTGGATGGCCCGAATGAATCGGGCCAAGTAGGCGGAGGGAGGTGTCTACTTGTTAGTGGGTGGCGATATATATTTCACGCTAGGACCATTTCCTGTTTTATTTATTTTATGCGTGGCGATTAAATCTCCCAGCTTTCTAATTGCTGTATTATGAGAAACAGACAAAAACTCAGCAACCTGTTTGGCTGTAACACTTTGTTGTAATGCAATAAATGCCATAATCGCATTGTCCTCATTATCATAAGAAGATATATCAGGTTCAAAATAAAAAATGACTTTAACAAAGTCCCCTTCCTCATGATACTCAGGTTTTTTAATATTCGCTTTTTTGCAACTTTCAAATATTAATTTGATTCCCGTACCACGGGTTTCTATCAAATGCTGTTTATAAGCCAATCTCACCCAATTTCAAGTTACCTCACCAATCTCACCAAACACAAATATATCTCACCAAATCTTATTCTATCTCACCACCTCCTATTTCACGCCTCGCTGTAAGGCAATAATCAATAAAACAAGGCTGCCGGTAAAAAACTTGAAATCCGAAGGCGCAAGCCCTACGGAAAAAGCAACACCTTGAATTTGTTGATACACCAAAGCACCGATTAATGGCGCTGCCAGCTGTTTATTTAGCGTATGATTACCAACGATTGTCTCACCTATCATTAATGCAGCCAGGCCATGAATCACAATACCAATTCCCATACCAACATCCATATAATATTGCAGCTGTACAATTAACCCCCCTGCCACACCCGTAAAAAATCCAGCTATAAACAAACCCA
>JASJHH010000202.1:0-3781 GCA_033791145.1 Legionella sp. | reverse complement strand
AACTTCTATGCCTTAAAAAATAAAAAAGCTTAAAACAAGAGCAAATTCGCTTACTTTGAAAAACGGGAATTAGAGAGGTGTAGCGTGATGAGGTTAAAAAGAAAACATATTCTTGTTTTAGGTAGCTAAATTTAATTTAAGCGGGAATTGCTGCAAGGTTGTTTGTTTTCTTCTTCGTGTGTTTCGTTTAAACTTTTCTCAAAAAAAAGGGTGACTTTATTATCAGGTGCAGGCATAACAGAGCTGCTACTTGAAGCAGAAGATACAGTCGGGTAAAAAGAGCGGGTTGAGAAGGTTGAATTATTGAAATATTTAGGATCGTAGAATGCGGTAGGCTCGTCGATATGATACTCACTATCTTCATCTTCATATTCATCATCATCTTCTTCTTGATTTATTTTTAGCGTTTCAAGCATTTCTAATATGCGTGCGTTTTGCTTGAGTTCAGTGGGTATATGTTTTTCTATGATAGAAATCCAATGTGTATTGCCTTCAGTTTCTTTGAGGGCAAAAAGCGTAATCTCAATATTTGCTTTCATTTTTGGACTAAGTTGAAGGTAATACGTAGGAATGCTTCTTAAGGCAAGATACACAAGCTCTTCGTTTTGTTTTAATCTTTTAGATGCAAATTTAAGCGCGCCCCCGGCTTTATTGACAGCTTCCCAAACAACATCAAAATCATCTTTTAGGGTTGGACTTGCATGTTGTATAGCCATTGATGTTTTAAAAACAACTGCAAGAACAATATCTTTGTCATCTTTAAATTGCTCAGGAAGATTTTTAAATTCACCGCCTGACCCAAGCAGTGCAGTGAGTGCATATTCTCGATTATTTTGCTCTTCGTCTGATAAGTCTGAATAAGTGAATCGAGTCGACCTTGTTTTAAGCTTTTCCAAAGTATCCTTTTTTCCGACCACATTTAGTTTCATATTATCAGGAATACGATTGAGCAAGGCTTTTAACTTGTTGTTAAGTATCTCATTCGATGGGAGGATAGGGATTTTTTTAAGGTCACCTTCGCGCACATCTCTAAATTGGGTCAGATTTTTTTTTGTATTTAGAGTGACAGGCATATAAAAAGCATCAAGGAGAAAATTGTGCTGAATTGTACTTTATTATGACACGAAGGGTCAAGTCAAGTGGGAGTTTTGAATAACTCCCACTTGACTAAAAATTAGGGTGTTTTGTTCAGTCCATTTCAATCATTTCAAAATCAATTTTACTGGCGCCGCAATCAGGACAAAACCAATTTTCAGGCACTTCTTCCCAGCGGGTGTTTGCTTCAATACCGTCTTCAGGCCATCCTTCGGCTTCGTCATAAATAAAACCGCAAATCACGCAAATATATTTTTTATAAGGCAAGCTCATGGTTATTCTTTGTCCTTTGTGTTTATGAGGGGCGTAATTTAGCCAAATAAGCACGAAATGTAAAGGGGGTGTGGTGTTTAATAAATATAAATTCCATTGGGCTGTGAAAAACCACTACCTACTTCAGTGCAATTGATTAAGTCGCCCGTTGCGTTATTATCGACAGCGCACTGTAAAACAGTATTCGTTTTTTCATTACTGATATAGGCATAGCTATTTTTAATGGCAATGCCAACAGGCTTTGAGATGCTAATACCCGTTTCAGCACAGCCAGAAAGCGTGCCATCCACGGCATTAACAGCACATTTAATCACATCTTTATTTTTTTGGTCGGTGATATAGGCGTAACCATTATTTAAAGAAATATCGACAGGTTGCTTTAAGGCACTGCCTGTTTCAATACAATCAGAGAAGCTGCCATCTGCAGTGCTTACTGTACATTTTGAAATACTGTCCCCTTTAAAATTAACAATATAAGCATATGACTTATTAATAGCGAGACCTGTTGGTTGGTTAAATCCGCTGCCTGTGGTGACGCAGTTAGAAAATGCACCATTAGAGGGGGCCACTTCACATTTTGATAAAGTCGATTTGGAGCGGTTGGAGGCATAGGCATAGCGTGTGTCGTATAAAATTTCAAAAGGTTGTTTGAATCCGCTGCCCGTTTCAGCGCAGTTTGAGAAAGTCCCATCAACATAGCTAACATCACATTTTGTAATGGTATTACCTCTTTGATTGGTAATGGATGCTCGGCTGTTATTTAGTGCAATACCGGTTGGTTTATTAAAGCTACTACCTGTGGTTGTACAGTTAGACAAGGTGCCATCGGCGGCATTAATCGTGCATGGTGAGACGGTGCTCGTTTGTTGGTTGGTGATATAAGCGTAGTCTGTATTACATTCTGTGGGGTTCTCTATCCAGCTGACGGCTTTGCTCTGATTTGATCTGCAGCTTCTATCATTACAGGTAACATCTGTAAATGATTGGCAAGAAATGCCAGAATTAGACTGGTTGCCACCATCAACATAGAACTTAAGGCAGGCAACATTGCTCGGTGTAATGTTTTGGTCGCTGGCTAATTTATAAGCCGATATTGAGTTAAGACGAATAGATTGCCCATCACTAAATGAAAATCCAGTGGCATTATCAATAATAGAGGCAATACCTAATAGGCCTGTACAGGCGGTGTCGTCATAGTAAAGGACTTGTATAAACCGAACAATACCACTACCTGTCACGGTGAGTTCAGCAGCACTTGCTTTGAGTGAATCAAATGAATTCCAACTTTTTCCTAAAGTGCCTTGTAATTGATTAGGCTGACTCGCCAAGGCGGTTTGAGTTGCACATAATATCAAACCAAAAGCGATTATTTTTTTGAGTCCTATCATATTCATGATTAATTTTTATCCTTACTCCTTAATCCTTAAGTATTTAAATTAAGAGGCCGAGTCCATAGCGCCTTGACTCTCTCCAGCACCGACATCACCACTCTTAATCTGTTGTTTAAGTGGCTTTATTTCTAGTGTCGGGGCGACATAAGCTAATTTTGGGGGTTTGAGATTCGTATTTTTAGGCTTGTTTTTAGATATCATAAATTAATTAGTCTTATTTTTTTAATCTATATCCTATAATTAAAGTGTTCAACAAGGCAACCGAGTGTTTTTTGAGGGTTATATGGATAGATTAAATAACAAAATCGCTTTAATAACCGGTGCGAGTCGCGGACTTGGCGCGGCAACAGCAAGGCTTTTTGTTGAAGAAGGCGCCACAGTTATTTTAACCGATGTATTAGATGATGAAGGCCAAACGCTCGCTGATCAATTAGGTGCGAGTTATTATCATCTTGATGTAAGTAGTGAATCAGACTGGCAGCGCGTAGCTAATATTATTTTAAAGCAATATGGTAAATTAGATGTTTTATTTAATAATGCGGGTGTGATTGGGTTAGATGCGCATTTAGGACCACAAGACCCAGAGCATGCAAGCTTATCAAGCTGGCATACAGTACATGCCATTAATCTAGATGGCGTGTTTTTAGGCTGTAAATATGCCATCCAGCTCATGAAACACTCGGGCGGGGCAATTATTAATATGTCATCACGCTCAGGCATTGTGGGCCTGCCAGGTGCTGCAGCCTATGCATCCAGCAAAGCTGCCATTCGAAATCATACCAAATCTGTTGCGCTATATTGCGCTGAAAAAAACTATCATATTCGCTGTAACTCGTTGCATCCAGGGGCTGTACTCACGCAAATCTGGGATCCAATGTTGGGTTCGGATAATCAAACACGGGCTAAAAATCAAACAAAACTAGAAGCAGGGATTCCATTAGGGCACATGGGTGAGCCTCTTGATGTGGCTTATGCCGCTGTTTATTTAGCATCAGATGAATCGAAATACATGACGGGCAGTG
>JASJHH010000201.1:0-8276 GCA_033791145.1 Legionella sp. | reverse complement strand
GGCCTCATGTTTCTGCTTTAAGAGCGTTCGAGTCCGCATTCACTTGCCCAGCGATTGGTAGACCATTGCACGTCCCTCGAATAAAAAATAATTTACGAGAAAACCCACTCAAAAAAGTGCGAGGTGCTCCGACTTGTATGCGACTTAAACCTTCAGAGATTTTGTTGTTTAAGGCAGGCTTAGCCACGGGATAATACTCACCTTTTGTATCGTGATTATTATAATAACAATTACAATCAACGACTTCTTCTAATAAGTCTGCAATAATGTTATCTAGTGTTTTTTTCAGAGGAAGTTCATTAAAACCAGGCATTTTATTTGCAGGTAAAGTCACCCACTTACTAAATGCAGCTTTATCTTGGTTTTCAAGCATTGCTAAGAATTCGATGATATCTGTAGCAGCTTTCTTATGCTCTGAAATGCCTTTAGCCTCTAAAACGAGTGCTATGTCTGCTTGATTTAAAAAACCGATACTATTTTTTAGTGTGGTTAAAAATTGCGGATGAAAAAGCACAGGTGTTAGTTTTTCTGTGGCTAAGGGGGTTAATTTTTCTTGATGAATGCTCTGGCTTAATATATTTACGTATTCAAGTGGATTGTTTTTAACCGTTTTTTGAAAGGCATTTACTTTTTTAAATAACCAACTTTTGAATTCTTTCGCAATCATGACTTCTTTAATTAAGTTTTTATAATCTGTGTTTTGAATAATTTTGATATAAGTTTTATCTACATCAGATTTTTCAATGCTTTCATCTTTTTGATATTCAGACAATTTACGCGCTGCAGGAATACTATGAAATAGATAATAAGTTGAGCAAATAAAGTTGAGTACATTACTTAGGATGCTAACAAATAATGACAAACGATAAGGTTTTTTTATACGCTTAACTTCTTTATCTAATGCACGCATCGCATGTGCTGTCACGGTTGTGAGCTGTGAGCGGCTTAACTTAATATCATGCTGATTTTGATTGTTTAATTTGCGTAGCGCTCTCGCAATAATTTTTAATGTTTGCCGTTTTAAGCGATTGGCATCAACCTGCTCATCAGCATCAAGGTTTTTATAATACCAAGCAATTATTTCACGCCCTACTTCGTCTCCGAGCACTTTAACTGATTGCTTATTATAAACATCCTGGGCTTTGAATAATTCCGGATAATAATCATCTTTTTTGAGATGATTTAAATCAAATGTTGTTTCTTGGTTGCGTCCCATAGCATGAATATAAGCGGGTACAGCTGTGTCATCTAAACCACGATTACGCCCTATGCCTTGGATGAGTTTTTCAGGGCTATTGGTAGCACTTAATGTGGTTTCAGCAAGGTTAACAACGGTATGTAAGTTCCTATCACTGAAGCCTTCTGTTTTTTTATTGCTAACATAAGCACCAACAAACCCAAGGCGAAAATAGTTGTCACACTGTTTTTCAGATATATTTAAGTACTTTGGCGTAAAAGCTGATTCTCTTGATGTATCATTTAGAATCTCAAGAGATGTGCGTTGTCGTTTTTTAGCTTTATGTTCATTGTCATGTAAGTTGTAGTTATCTTCACTAAACCCAAGAAAAGGTTTAGATTCTTCTACAGGGGTTTCTGAATCACTCATGCCGGCCATCACACTGATGACTAAATGTTGCTGAGCAAAGCACTCAAAGTGCCTATTAAAGTTGTGATTACATTTTACATGTTCGAATAATTTGGTATCTAAAGACCAGTTATCAACAAATCGTTTGAATTGGGCTGGATTCGAAGATTGCATCTGACAGGATAAATCTGCTAATAACGCCCCTATTCTTTGCGCTCCGGCATCATCAATTGATGTTTTTAGTTTGTCTGTAAAATACGCAGCATCTTTTTGCGTATATTTTGTTTTTACTAATTCTAAAAAAGCATCGAAATTATCTTTACGTAAACGATTATGTTCAATTTCATCTAATCCTGTAATATCACTAAGCACATATTCAATCATATTATGTAGAATATTAGCTTTTAATTGATCTTTCAGTGGTTTTTCAGTGAATTTACCGAGCACCCTTTTCTCTTCACTTGATAAGTTGCCTTGATAATCTTTACGTTTTTCCCGGCGGTTATTCTCTAAAATATCTCGGTCGGCATTAGGCAAGCCGAAAAAACCGCAAATATCATCACGATCAATCATATTTCCATTATGATAAACATTAGATGTGTTTCTTTCTAAAGCATGACAAAAATTCACAAGTGTTTCATTGTCATCGATAATACAAAGCATTTTTCGAGCAGACGGCACCTGAAGCTTCCAACGTAAATTGGTTTCCCCTTCTTTTCGATGTAAATAAAAAGGTAAGTCTTCAACCATTGAAACAGCGGGTGAGCTGTGCTCTTTTTGAAAAGCGTCATTAAAGGTTAATAATAAAGCATTAGCTCTATTGACCCAAAATTCACGCGTCCAAAAACGATAATCTTTTAGCTTGTTTTTATCTGATATGCTTTGGGCGTGATAGGTGTAAAGTTCTGGAAACTGCCCCTGCTCCGCTGCTTGTTTTTGCCCGCTAGACATCACGCAACAGGTCGATTACCTGCAAGTTCATAGGTTTCTGGCTGTGGGGTTGCGGTTAAGAACATGGTTAGTATTTTTTTAGAGAGCTCGATGAGTCGTACGCGTCGTCGTTCAAATGTCATCAATAAATGCTGTTCATCAAAACTTAAAAAAGTTGTGTCTGGGTCGGTATCTAATAAGCTTTGATAATGCTTATCAAGTAGCTCTTCGCTAGATGCAAGGGTTATTGTCCCTGTTTTTAGTTTTTCGTTGGATGCATCTTTTCTCAATATAGAGATATCGTCAACAAATGCATCAGGCAGTAATCGCTTTAAATCATCCTGAAATTGCGGGATTAATTTGTCTGGAATCCCAAATACACCTGTTTTACCGGATAATCCTAAAATATACATCCAGAGGGCTTGCACATATGTTTTTCCAGTCCCTGTGGCAAGTGCGACCAAAAGATTGGTAACATCTTCTTCTCGGTCTATTTTTTCAATAATTTGATGAAGTGTGACTAAGTGAGAACGATATAAATCAATTTTACCTGGGCCGCCAATTGCGTTTCCGGCGTCATCTATTTGATTGGATACAGCAAATTGATTATTGCCTGTTTGATGCAAACAAAAATTTTGCTTTGTTAGTAAATTTAATGCTTCAGAATCTGAATACTCAGTTATTTTTTTTGTGATTGCTTGATTATTTGTAAAATCCACAGGGCGGCTAAAAGAAATATTATAATTGTTTTGAGCATCAACTGTAATTTTTAATTCGCATGCAGTGCCATTGATTGTGATGTCTTGCTCTAATTTATTTTCTTTGATGGCATCCGTACAGATTTCTAATAAAGAGGTGTTGTTATGTAGTTTTTTGGTTTTAAAGAAATCTAGCGCAACGTAACTTTGATAAACTTGATTTGCTTTAGCAAGTAAGTTTGCTTTGCTATCTTTTGATAAATGCATAATAACATCCCAATTTTACTAAAAGACGGCCATTATACAGTGATGTACATTATTTAGTCAATATGTAAGTTTACTTTATTTATTTTGTAGGCGCCTGTAATTGATTGCCCATCCCATATATATCGATAATGCGTGCCTTGTTTAACAGGTACAGCAATAGCTTTAGGTCTTAAAATTGCAACACAAGTGCCACCTGAGTGACGAGTACTTGGATAAGATAAGCCCCATACTTTTTTTTCTCGTTGTTCTAATCCAAACTTCCGGCTTTTTTTATAGCTGTTGATATCAGGATCTAAATAGTACTGATGAGTTGTCTGATCTAATTGAATTAAAGGTTGCGTAATTTGCGCAATATACTCACGCATTGAAATAGAGCACGCCGGCTCGTTCGAGGCGCGATAAAAGCGTTCTCGGTGAAATATCGTTTCTTTGATGGCTGTGTGTATTGAATCAGCAGCATAAAAAACACCAAAAGAACCATCAGTAAATCGTGATGGATGCCCTATATGTGTGAAAGCCGCCATAATAGGCGTTGCGCCTGCCCCACTCACCCATTCAGATTTAGGCACTACATGAATTTCACCAAGTTCTGTTTTGAGTCGAGGGTTAGTTAGCCCCTCGAGTGCTGCAATGGCTTCTAGTTCTTCAGGTGATTCGGCCCAATCAAACAGTAATACAGGCGGGAATTTTGATGGCACCAAACGGTGCACTTGATTAACCACGCCAAAAATCCAAAAACCGTCGCACTTCAGCCAAGCGAACGATACTCCCTTCTAGCATAAATGCCTTAGGAGTCATGCCATTAAAAGGCGCTAAGCTATTTGTTCGGTTTATCCATGTTACAGCTTGTGTGCTGTCATCAAACAAAAGCCGTAATGCTTTATATATGCCAAGTAAATAAGATACGCGATCGCGTTTATCTCTATCTAGCTTAATACCGCCTTTGGCGGTTCCTGTGGTATAGGTTGAACGCGGCATATTGCCCATTAAAATCAAAGCTTCTTTTTCTTTTAAATCAAAGCGCTTTACGAGGCTCGCCAAAGACTTCCAAATCACAGAATTTGGGATGGGTAGCATGGCTGTTTGGGTTGCTTGCATAGTAATTATTAAATAATTAGTTATTATTTAATAATAGTCTATATATAGTCAATTGTACATGTATAGGCTTTTAGCAAGCGTCTTGAAAGGTGGTGCCAATTTGAAAAATATGCATTTAACCTGTAAAATTAAAACAATACCTTTTAATTTTACAGGTTAAATGCAATGGATAATAACTTACCTAGAAACTTAGCATCCCAAATCCGTGAGCTACTTGCTCAATTTCCTGCGGTTGTTATTCTTGGTGCGCGGCAGGTCGGTAAAACAGAAATTGCGCGGCACATTGCACCTGATTTTGTTTATGTGGATTTAGAGAATCCAGCGGATAGAGACCGTATTGAATTTGATCCGGGATTTTTCTTTGAACAGCATCCGAGTGCTGTGATTTTAGACGAAGCACAAGAATTTCCTTTATTATTTAATTATTTACGTGGCGTAATTGATAACTCACGCGAGGCAGTTGGACGGTTTATTATTACGGGTTCAAGCAGTCCTGAGTTGCTCTCGTATGTTTCTGAAACCCTAGCGGGTCGTGTCGCGATTATTGAGCTTGGGACATTAAAAGCAAATGAGTTTTACAAAAAGCCATTAAATAATTTTTATGACATATTTAATACAACGCTTGATAAAAATAAGCTTGTTTTTAATACACCTGAAATAACGTTAGAAAACATGCAAATGGCCTGGCTTAAAGGAGGCTACCCTGAGCCGTGTTTAAAAGCGCTCAAAGATGAAACGTTTTATGAGCGTTGGATGGTGAATTATCAATCAACTTATTTAAACCGAGATTTAGCCAAGTTATTTCCTAAATTAGATAAAATAAATTATCGGCGTTTTTTAACGATGCTTGGTAAATTATCAGGTACTATCATCAATCGTAGTGATTTAGCGCGAGCACTGTCGATATCTGCACCGACGGTTGCGCACTATCTGGATATTGCTGAGGGGACTTATTTATGGCGTCAACTCCCTAGTTTTGAGCGTCAAATTAGCAAGAATTTGGTGAAAATGCCTAAAGGCCATGTTCGGGATAGTGGCTTGTTGCATAGCTTACTAGGTATATATGATTTGGAGCAGTTATTATCAGATCCAGTTGCTGGTCGTTCATTCGAAGGCTTTGTGATTGAAGAAATCATCAAAGGCATACAAGGCGCTGGAATTTATGGCACAGAATTTTCTTATTATCGTACGCGATCTGGTGCTGAAATTGACCTAATTATAAAAGGTCGCTTTGGTATGTTACCTATTGAGATAAAATTGGGAAGTGCAGCTTCTCGTAAGCAGTTGACGGCTTTATCAAACTTTATAGAGCAAAATAATCTGGATTTTGGGTTATTAATCAATCAAAGTACGAAGGTAGAATGGCTAACAAAAAATATTTTACAGTTACCTGTTTATTATTTATAAATAATCATTTTGCTTAAAAACCAAATGATTTTCTCGCCCTAACCCATCTGTTCTTGCGATTTGTACTTCTGATTGATTAGAAATACATTTCCAGGTTTGTTGGTTGTACGTATATTGATTTTGTTTTTTTGAGAAAGCGCTAGCTGTATATGCCGCGATATTTTTTGAAGACTGTTTTGTTCTTGCCGAATAAAAAATAAAAGCGTGAATATTATCTTCTCGCATTTCAGATCCTAGTAGCTGGCTTTCGGCATAAGAAGTTTTAGATGAAATATTAGCTGTATATTCAGTAAATGGTATTTGAGTCAAATCAATCCCCTGCTTTGTTTTTATATTCACATGAAAGGCGGTTAGTAATGTATCGATGTAGCCTAAATCAGCGTCAGAGTCTTGATTGAATTTAAGCCTGTAAAAAGCCACCTCTGTGAGCGCTGTTGTAATATCGAGTGAGCCATACCAAAGTGATGTTTCAAATACACGTCCAAAACGCGAGCCGTATTCAAGTGGTGGATATCTAAACGGTGTAAAAATAAGTGGGTTGGATAGCTTGGTTTGAATCATGGGCTTTGAGTTTTCGAGTAAATCTTCGAGCTGTTCGTATTCTTCGAGTGTATCAACTAAGTCACGCGCATTTAAAATATGCTGCGCTTCAACAACGCGCCAAGGTTCTATGTTAAGTGTTTTTATTTGTTGCATACCATCACAGGCTTTCCAAATACTCACAATTTACCTCGTATGGCATCTAAATAATTTAAAACAAGTACTAAGCCTTGAACGGTTTTCATGGTCTCAATGGGCTTATTATTAAAATAAGCATTATGACTTTGTAACCAAGCTCTAGCTTTCTCATGATGATTACCGACTAAGGCATTTAAGCTGCGATAGATTCGAAGCAGTAATATAGCTAGCTCCCCTTCTTTGCTATCAGGTGTAATAAATTTTTTACCTTGATGTAAGCGTGTCGCACTTGACTCGCTAATGCCTATTAATGCACTTAAATCTTTACCGGATAGCTTTAAAAAATCGGCCATGCGAAGTAAAGCCTTGGTGAGTGTTTGCGCTTTATTAGAAGAAATTGCAGGTATATTCATACGAGCCCCAGAAGTATATATTGCATATGAAATTATATGTTGAGTATATTTAATATGCAATATACGCCCATACTTAATCTGTCAGTTACTTCCAAAGAAAGCAAAAATAAAGTACCATGCTCTTTTTTTAGTCATTAGAGATGGTATGTTAATTGCTTTAGCAGGAAAAAAATTGAAATTAATCGCATCCATGCTTTGTATTTGCGCCATGTTGTTTGGTTGTGCAACAACCCAACATGGGGATGGTATTGTGATTAAAAAAGAGCTCTATGGCGTAAGCTCAAAAAAAGATACGGCACCAATTAAAAATCGTACTGTACAAGGCGGCTCGAGTGGCGCTATAGGTGGCGGTGCATTCGCAGGTTTTTTTGGTTTACTTGCTACAGGTTTATCGTCAGGCTCAGCAGCCACAGCGCTTGCTGCTGGTGCGTTTGGAGGTGTTATCGGTGGTGCTGCGGGGCTTATTGTTGGTAGTAGTGTTGGTTTAATAGAATATGCTCTAAACCCTTCTCATAGCGCGACTTGGCAATATCAAGTAAAATCTTTAAACACGGATAAGATTTTTACAATTAAAGAACAAAGCACAAATGTTCCGTTGCATTCACGGGTTAAAGTACTAGAGACAAAGGGTAAGATTTTTATCAAGAAAACTTGAGCGTTATTTACCTCTAAACGCTTGCAGACAAGCACTTAATTTAGGATGATAAGTGCTTATGACTAATCTCTCCCCCCCCAAGCCTTTATTCGACACGCTCGAGCAGCTTTTGCTGCAAGCAGAAACGTGTGCCTGGACTTATCTTGATGATGCTTATAATTTGGCTGACATCGCGATATCATCGCAATTTTTATTAGCATATAAAGGCAGCCAAGGAACGTTTAATGGCTATCGCCGTGAAGTAGAACGCTTTTTGCATTGGAGCGTTTTAAGTGCAAACAAAACGCTTGCTGATTTAAATCGTGAAGACATTGAGGAATTTATTGAATTTTCTCAATTGCCACCTAAGCATTGGATAGGTACCTCGAAGCCTGCGCGCTTTCTCACTAAAAATGCATTACGCGTGCCGAATCCTGCTTGGCGGCCATATGTTGTGACGGTGTCTAAGGCCGCGCATAGGCGTGGGCAAGTGCCTGAGATTAAAAATTTTGAATTATCACAAAGTTCGCTCCGAGAATTATTTGCAATCTTAAGTAGCTTTTATC
>JASJHH010000200.1:0-3010 GCA_033791145.1 Legionella sp. | reverse complement strand
GCCACTAAATTAGGTTCTAATCTAGTTTTATCTATCGTCCAGTGCAAAAAAGTTCTATCATGTTTATCTTGTAAATGAAGCACGGCACCATATTGATATAACAAATCAGCGATTGTTTTTTTAAGCGCTACAGGCAAGGGGGCCGCTGCTAATAAATGAAAAACGCCAATCCCTTGACGGGTCGTTTGTATATTTACATCAGCGCCTTGTTTCAATAAAAACTGGATATATTTAACGTCGCCTTCATAACACGCAAGCATCAAACACGGTAGATTTTCTTGCTCGGACTGCGGGAGATACGCACCATTCAAATCACAAGCAAGAATTGGCAAATCAGGTTTTAGCTTGTTTTTCTTTGGGATATGAAATAATTGCTCTGAGTTTATCGTGTTATAGAAACAGCTTAAAAAGTTGCTATCTAAATTAATTTTATTTTTAGGTAAATAATAAACTTTATTTTTTAATACAATTGCTTCGGAATCATCTTCGGTATCTCCTGATCTTAAAAAAACTTTATCATTTGGCAATACATTTTGAAAATAAAGATCGCCATAATAAAATAATAGCTGCTCACCCGCTTTAATTGTTTTTTGTAGTAAAAAGAATATTTTTTTGTTTCGATATACAGCCGTTACGTTGGCATTTTCCCTACAAAATGTAGAATTAATAAATCGGCTCCAATTACCTGTAAGCCGTGCATCAATTGCGGTCTTATTATCTGAGCACATAAAAACATATGAAGTATCTGAGGCAGAATTTAAGCGATTAAGTGCAAGCTGTTCTCCTTTGTATACACCTAATACCATCTCTTGTTTCGAATTAAAAACAAGCGCATGATTTTTTACAAACATACCATATGCTTTACTGCCTGTTCCTAGCGCCGCAACAGACCCAATTTGCAAATTATCTTCAACTTCCTCAAAGGGATTCGTGGTGTTATTGTTTGGAAAAATATATTTAAATTCTTGTGTTTTCTCAAGTACTACCAGCGCATCCACATCATCTAAATTAACAAGCATAACCATCAAACTCAAAACAAAAAGAGCATATATTAGCATGGTGTGCAAATATTATAAACAAAAAAAGAGGGCTTACGCCCTCTTTTAATAACTTCTAAATATACCGTGTGATTAGTTACCTGCACCTGTCACGATATAAGTCGAAGTATAATCTGTTCCATTCTTTTTAATTTGTAGCGTACACGTTGCTTCACTACCATTTGTAGCTACTGCGCCCGCCGCCAAAAGGTTATAGGTCCCTTCGGTTGAGGTACCAACAGCTAAACTTAAAGCAGGCTTAACCAATGAACCAACACCCGCGCATGCTGCAACATTCACACACTTGCCTGCCGTAACTGTGTTACCTGTGGCAGAACATCCCGCATAGTTAACCGAACTTGCCGTACCTAATCCACCAGCAAGCCCATCAATAGCTGCTTGTTGTGCATTAGACTGTAAATCAATAAAACGAGGAATAGCAACCGCTGCTAAAATACCTAAAATAACAATCACCATTACCAATTCAATCATGGTAAAACCTTTTTGAGTATGAATACGCATCAGATTTAAGCTCCTTTTTAAATGATTTCGTCAACACTTAAAAGTATAGAATAAGTATGGTAATAAAGCGAAACTTTTATTTTTTATTTAAATCGACTTGCCATATCCCACATCGGCAAGAAAACACCCAGCGCTAAGAGTAACACCATGGCGCCAACAACCACCAATAAAATCGGCTCAATCGCTTCACTTAAATGATCTAAATCATAGACTAACTCGCGCTGATAAAACTCAGCCACTTCATCAAGCAAACCATCAATATTGCCAGACTCTTCACCTAAAGAAATCATTTGTATCATTAAGGGCGGAAATAATTTGGTTTGCTGCATCGCACCCGAAATGGTATTTCCGCGTGTAATTAAATCTGACGTTACTTTAATTCGATCGGCAAAATAAGCATCATCGGTTGACGCGCCGACTAATTCAATCCCTTGAATAGCTGTTAAACCGGCTCGCAGCACCATTGCAAATAATTTAGCGAAACGTGCCAATGTAATACGATGCACAATCCAACCCATAATTGGAATTTTTAATTTAAATTCAGCCCATTTAATCATCCCTTGCTGCGTACTCACGATATAACGAAAAGCAACAACACCCGATATAATCATCCCAAGTAAAATATACCAATAATTTAAAATAAAATTAGATGATGCCATTAAAATAAGGGTTGGCAGCGGCAAATTATCTTGAAAACTTGAAAATAAATCTGAAAATGCAGGCACAACAAATGTATTAATCACGAGTAAAGCAATTAAAAGCGCAAAAAATACCATTTTAGGATAACGAAAGGCTGTTTTTATTTTTTTTCTAGTTTCCATTTCAAGTTCAATGTATTCTGCTAGATGAAAAAAAACCGTATCTAAATCACCACTTTCTTCACCTGTTTTAACCAAATTTGTAAAGAATTCATTAAAAACCTTAGGTGATTTCATCAGTCCAGAAGATAAGCTTTTACCTTGATTCAATGCAAATAATACTTTGTCTAGTGCTTGTACGAGTTCTTTATTTTTAGTGGTCTCACTTAAACGAGTAATGGTTGCAATAATTGGAATGCCGGCTTTAAGTAAGCTATACATTTGCCGACAAAACATCAATAATTCTTTTTCAGAAACTCCTGCTTGAAAAAACTTAGGTAACTCCAAACGTTTTGATTTTTTCTTGCCGGCTTTTGCGCGCGTTATTTCAATTGGAATCAGTTGCTCTTTTTGTAATACATCTGATAGTTCGCTTGCAGAGCCCGCTTCGCGCTGCCCTGCAACTTTCTTTCCTTTTGCATCACGTGCAACATAACTAAATTCTGGCATGGTTAATCACTCATTTGATTAAACGTTCTCATCCGACTCACCCACAACACGCATCGCTTCATTAATTGATGTGATGCCTTGTTTGACTAAATCAAGTGCTGATAAGACTAACGGTTTATATGTTTTGCACGCACGTGCCGCTTT
>JASJHH010000199.1:0-3142 GCA_033791145.1 Legionella sp. | reverse complement strand
GTTTTACTTCAAAACGAAGATAATACACACGCACAAGCACTGTTAGATAAAATGGAAGTAGCTAACTCGGATAGAGCGGTTCAGCTTGCAGCGTTCGTGTTTTCAAACTGGAGGAATTTAGGTAATCAAGATACGCTTAACGTAAAGGCTGTTGAGGAAGAATCATCCAATTTCTACTTTAATTGTATGGTTGGTTTGGCTGTTGCAGGTGCGAGCCTACTGGTTGTAGCTATGTTATTAAACCCAGCCAGTCCATTTATGGTGCTTGCGATTGTAGGTGGTGCGGCATTGTTAACGAGTGCGGGGATGTTTGCCGCAGATAAATTGAGTCCCGATAACAATAATAAAGTTGGCCCGTCACCTAAGTCAGAACCTTAATTCAGGAATCAAATCAGAGGCTAAAACACTTGGGCCGCCGTGCTTTTTAAGTGCGGCATCCCCTGCTGTTGCATGGCGTAAAACGCCTTGTTTACTTGCTTCATAAAGGTTTAAACCTTGTGTTACGAGGCCTGCAATAATCCCACTCAGTAAATCACCCATGCCGCCTGATGCCATAGCGGGATTGCCAGCGTTGCACATATAGATAGGTTTGTTTTTTGTATACACGAGGCTTTCAGCGCCTTTTAATATAACTATGCCACCGAGTTTTTGTTGTAATTTTTTGATTGCAGCTTCGCGATTAGATTGGATTTTTTGCGTGCTTGATTGAAGCAAACGCGCAGCTTCTCCTGGATGTGGCGTAAAGATACAATTTGGCTTGGGCTCCCAATTTTTTTGAGTTAATAAATTTAAACCATCCGCATCGATTAAACACGGTGTTTGATGAGTTTTTATATAAGTAACCGTTGTGTCAAATAAGTATTTGGACCAATCGCTTTGCCCAAGGCCCGGGCCTAAAATAATCATGGTGGCTTTGGATAATAATTGCATGAGTAATTTAAGCTGGGATATATCTAAGCCGTAACATAATAGTTCTGGCTGTGTGCTCACAACGGCAGCTATGTGCTCCGGACGTGTAATCACAGTGACGAGCCCTGCTCCCATTTTTAGCGCGCCTGTGGCGGCAAGTTTTACGGCACCTGGCATGCCGTAATCACCGCCAATAACGAGCACATGGCCAAATAAGCCTTTGTGGGCTGTTTTAGGACGTGGTTTTAGTCCAGTGATTAACCCCTGATTTTTTGATGATTTTTTGAATAAGCTTTTCATGATCGGTAAGCTCTGCCTCCGTGGCTGAATATACAGGTGACTGGCTGGATAAGCGTTTAGTTGGTGCTTCAGCTTGATGTTGGTTTTTCTTTAAGTCAGCTTCGCCCTCTCCAAAAAGACTCGCCTGCCCGCCTGTCATGGCAAGATAAACTAACGCGAGCAGCTCCGAATCAAGTAAGGCGCCGTGGAGTTTACGATGGCTATTGACGACGTCATAGCGTTTACAAAGTGCATCTAAATTATTGCGCTGTCCGGGATGTTTGTCTTTTGCTAAAACCAGTGTGTCAAACACGCTGCAATGCTTTTCTAGTGGCGTTTTATATTTAGCGCGTTTGAGTTCGGCATTTAAAAAACCCATATCAAACGGTGCATTGTGAATAATAAGCTCTGCATTATTAACAAAAGCAATAAAGTCTTCTAAAACATCAGGAAATCTTGGTTTATCTAATAAGAATTCGTTTTTAATGCCATGAACTCTCATAGCGCCTGGGTCTATGGGACGGTCTGGATTTAAATACACATGAAATTGCTCGCCTGTTAAGCGCCTGTCGATAAGCTCTAAGCAACCAATCTCAATAATGCGATGCCCTGATTGATGCCCTATCCCTGTTGTTTCTGTATCGAGAATAATCTGTCGTTTCATGAGATTTATGCCTTTTCTGCTTTGTTTTTAAGAAATACATCAATCGCATTTGTGGCCAGTTCATCCGCTCGTTCGTTTTCAGGGTGACCTGAGTGCCCTTTAACCCAATGCCATTGAATCGTATGCTCGGTTGCGAGTGTATCTAATATTTTCCATAAATCTACATTTTTAACCGGTTCTTTTTTAGCGTTTTTCCAGCCTTTTTTCTTCCATCCGGAAAGCCAGGTCATCATACCCTGCCGCAGATAATTTGAGTCTGTATATAAATCAACGGTGCAAGATTTACTGAGGGCTTTTAAGCCTTCAATCGCTGCTTGTAATTCCATGCGGTTGTTGGTGGTATGTGCCTCACCGCCTGAGAGCGTTTTTTCTTTGTTTTTATAACGTAATAAAACGCCCCAACCGCCAGGACCTGGGTTGCCTCTACAAGCACCGTCTGTATAAATTACGACTGTCATAATTGTTATATTTTTTATGTGAATTAGATTTTAAAGTTGGATTTTATCATAATACAGTAAATATGTTATCATAACGCTTAGTTATACCAACCGAGTCTTTTGTGCCAAGAAAAAAATATGAACATCCGTCATCGCTATCTATTTTTTTCGCAACTGAAATGTGGGAGCGTTATGGGTTTTATGTGGTACAAACCTTACTCGCACTTTATTTAGCACAGTATTTCAAATGGCCTGACAAACAAATCTACATGCTTATCGGTTCGTTTACGGCGCTGACTTATATTTCACCTGTTCTAGGTGGTTGGATAGCAGATCACTTAATTGGGCAAAAAAGAGCAACATTTTTAGGTGCCTTTTTTTTATGTGTTAGTTATATTTTTTTGAGCCTTCAATCTACAGCCCAGGCGCTGCCCTTTGCATTAGCCGGTATTGCTGTCGGTACAGGGCTCTTAAAATCAAACATTTCATCTTTATTAGGAAACCAATATCCTCGAAACTCAGCGAGCCGTGAAAGTGGCTTTACTATCTTTTATATGGGCATTACCACAGGGATTATTTTAGGTACAACCTTGCCGAGCTTTTTAAATGCGCACTTTGGTTGGTCTGCTTCGTTTCTGAGTGCTGCAATTGGTATTGTGATTGGTGTGCTTACGTTTGGGTTTGGTATTTATCGCTATAAAATTACTGATTATCAACCTTATATATTTAATGTAAATAAAACACTTCAAGCTGCTTTTATGGTGTTTTTTTTATGGGGAAGTGCTTGGTTTATTCTGACCTCGCCTAAAATTGCAGATACAATATTTTGTATCGTCGTGATTTTATCGCTGGG
>JASJHH010000198.1:0-7149 GCA_033791145.1 Legionella sp. | reverse complement strand
CGTATTAGCATGTGCCAGAGAAGCGGTATTCCCATAAGCAAGGCCTGCATAGTGATGGGTTGGGCCAACCAAGCCATCTAAATTAAGTTCATACACAGCTGTCATGATGATGAGCGCTCCAAATCAATGCCAGGCAACAGCGTATCGGGTAGGTCGAGCGTGTCAGTTTCAAGGCTTGCAATAGGATAGGCCGCATAATCTGCTGCAAAGTAGGCGCTGGGGTGATGATTGCCACTTAAGCCAACGCCACCAAATGGCAAGCTGCTTGAAGCCCCGGTTGTTGGGCTGTTCCAATTAATTAAGCCTGCGCGGATGTTTTGATAAAACAGATCGTAATGTGTTTTATTATCACCGAGTAAACCCGCTGACAAGCCGTATTTTGTGTTGTTCGCAAGAGCTAATGCTTCATCGAAGTCATGGTATCTGTAAAGCTGAATAAGGGGCGCAAAAATCTCCTCATCAGGTGGGTTATAAACGCCGGTCATATCTAAAATACCCGGGCTAACAAAGCCTGTATTAGGGTGTATAGCTTGCATTTTAAGTAAAGGCTTGGCACCGAGTGTGATTAAATTGTCTTGTGCATTTAATTGCTTTAAGGCTTGATTTGGATGAATTAAAGGCCCCATAAAAGGTGCCGGTGTATGCTCTGGCGTTGAAATGTCTAAAGCTTTTGTTGCAGTTAATAATGCGGCAAGAAACTGCTCGCCTGTTTGATTATTTGGAATAATTAAACGTCTTGCAGCTGTACATCGCTGGCCCGTAGTTAAATAAGCCGAAAGCAATGTATTATAAACAGCAGCTTTGATGTTTTTGAGTTGTTTATCAATCACAAGTGGATTATTTCCACCCATTTCGAGTGCTAAGAGGACCTCTGGGCGCGTGCTAAGCTGCTGATGAATCTGTATGCCGGTTTGATAGCTGCCTGTAAAACAAACGGCTTGTATTTGGGTGTTGATTAATGCATGTGCTGTTTCTGCATTGCCTTGAATCAAATTAAGCACGCCGGGAGGTAAGCCGCTGTCATGCCAGCATTGCATCATGAATTCTGCGACATACGGCGTGTGTTCGCTTGGTTTATAAACAACTGTATTGCCAGCAAGCAAGGCAGGTACAATATGACCGTTGCTTAAATGCGCCGGAAAGTTAAAAGCGCCGAGTACAGCAATTACACCATGTGGCTTATAACGTAGGTATTGTGCTGCTGCTTGATTGCTTTTGATTTTGTTGGGTGCTGTGCGCTCATGGTAGGCCTGAATGCTGAGTTTTACTTTTTGAATCACAGCTGTTGTTTCAGTGGCGGCTTCCCAATTCGGTTTACCGGTTTCAAGTGAAATAAGTCTTGTGAGTTGTTTGGCGTGTTTTTGAATACATGCTGCAAATTGCTCTAAATGCTTGATGCGTGCCTCAAGGCTTAGTAAAGCCCAGGCGTGTGTTTGATGTCGTGCGGCTTCAAATGCAGCTAAGACTTCAGCAGGGGTTGCATGGTGCCCATGCCAAATGGGTTGATTGGTGCAGGGGTTAATTGAAGTAAATTCGGCACCTGAGCCGTTTATCCAGTGCCCATCGATATAATGCTTTCCCATAGTCAGACTCCTAGTCTGTGTTCCAGGTCTCATGAACTAAATCAACTGTATACGTATTATCTTTATTTTTCACGCGATGTAATAAACTATAAATCATGCGTATTTGATTTTCTTGTTTAATCTGTCCAATACTTAGAAAATACGCACTTTCGGTCGTTACGTCATCTGGTTTAATGGATAATTTATTTAAAATTGCTTTGATATCAGCGTTGATTGAATCAATGCCATTTTTGCCACGGGCACTGATGAGCTTTTCCATGTATTGAACAGTATCTTTGCCGGCTGCCATCGCCATTAAGAGCTCTTCAGGTGCGGTATTAATGTTAACCTGTGTTTCAGCGGGTAAAGCTGTGAGATATGGCATGAGTAATTTAAGATCAGCAGGGTCAATATCAGGAACAAGCCTGCATTCAGACAGGCTCACCATGGGGGTTGTTTTAATATAATAGGTGAGTGCTGCGGTGATAGGATACGCTTTTTTATTGCTTTCATCTTCTAGGAGATGCTTTGCTAAACGATAAAAAGTAGTTTTTGAAGTTGTGATTTTTAAGTTATTTAAATTAAATTTTGCATTTAAGTCAATCAGCTCAACCGAAAACCTGCTGTTTTTTTGGATGTAGCTGCTTTGACCTGGTGTATGACCAAAGTGATTCTCTTCGGGGTGGCTTAAAAAATTCATAGCCCAAAAACGCGTTATAGCGCCGTCTAGTTGAAGTTTTTGGGTGTTTAATAAAAGCCTGGTTGTATCGATATTATTTTTTAATTGTAGGGTCAGCGTTGTGGTTGTAATCGCGACAAGCGTCATAATAAAAAGGGCTGAAAGAATCGCACTGCCTTTATTTTTATTAATTAGCATGCATGCCACCAGCAATAATAAAAACAGGGGTAATCTCACCTAAGCTTTTGATGTTTAAATGTAATTTAAAAGCAGCGGGCAGTGTGTTATTTTCACCCCAGGTATCAGACCAAGTTTTATCTTGTGATAATAATGTAAAATAGCATTGCGTAAGCTGGCTCAGCAAAATTTGTTGTTGAGGGGGTGTTTCATCAAATTTATCGAGTGTAAGCCATGTGCTTTGTATTAAATTCCCATCTTCGCAGCTTAAAGCCATGCGTTTTAAAGTAGGGGTTGAAATAAACCCGCCGCGTGTGAATTCAATGCTGTGAGTGTTGCCAACAAAAGCGGGTGTTTTTTTAATGTCTTGATTGAGCACGGGGCGTGCGACAATTTGTGCAGCATTTTGTGTGATACGTGCGATAGCGAGCTGTATATGATTTAAAGGCTCTATTTGAGTCGCAAGCCGCGCTTTGGTATCAAAGGCACGACTTAATACGCCCACGCTCAAAGTCCCTAAAATAGCGAATATGGCGAGTGCAATCACCACTTCGATTAAGGTATAGCCGTGAGAATTTCTCATGGGAGCCTCCGAAATCCAATCAGTGGTTCGGTAAATGGCCCGTTTTGTTTGACGCTTGCGGTTACTGTAATGCGTTCGACCTGATTGAATTTTGTGGGTGTTGATTTAGCATGCCAAAACCATTGTTGATTGAATAATGTAATGGGTTGCGTGATGCTTTGATATTGTTCAAGCGGGACCAAACCAAGTTGTATCTCTGTTAGGCCTTGTGTGGTGACCAAATGCGCGAGTGTTTTTTGACGTAAGCGATGCGTGCTTCTTACGGTTTCAGCCGTTGTGAGTAAGAGTGCTGTGAGGGCTATGCTAATAATTGCGAGCGCAATTAAAACCTCGATGAGTGTAAAGCCGTTTTTTTGTGTGTCATACATGAAGGCATTATAGCAATTTTTAAGAAAAATTAAATGAACAACTGTTTAGGGCCTTAAAATGCAAGGCCCTAGGTTTACGATACTGGACAATACAGATGATTATCATTTGTCGAAATCACACAGCTATAGGAAGTATCCGCGGCAGGCATAGTCATAGCCGTTCCGTAGTCTACGGTCCCAGCTGAGTTTGTATGCTGAGCATTTATATACCTACCTTGGCATGCATCTTCCGTCAGCGTTCTGCTTGCATCCACTGTGGTTGAATGGGATATAGCCGGATCGCCATCATTCGCGCCCGATGTATACCATATAATACTTAATTGCATGGTTGTATTATTCGTTAGCTTGAACTGGGACTCAGCGCAAGTACTATATGCGGTACCGTTTATGCCACAAAGTAGTGCAAAACCAAGTGCAGTAGCACCTGTTATACGTAAAATTAAATTTTTCATGATTAACCACCTGTAATGTTGCAATTCATGTTGTGTTGTATTTGTAATACTAGGGTGTTTTTTGATTAAATCAAGTGGTGGTTAATTGCTTTTCTGTGATTTCAGCAACAGGTGACTTTTGAGGGGGGACGTAGGGAGTTCATCAGGGGTATAGATGAAAAGGGTGCCTCGTAAACGAGGCACGTAGGTATTTAAGGGGTGCTGCCGCCGTCGCATACTAATCCGCTACTTGTCAATATGGCGTCCAAACGCTCTATACCAGAGGCGTTGGGGCAGCCTACAGTTCCATCAACTGTATGCAGGCTGTAGGTCCCACCACCGTTTTGCCAGTAGATGCACACCGGTACAGGAGCGTTTGATACACCTACGGGTGGGACAGATGTTGTCTGGGTTGTTCCGCCTCCGTCAGTAGAGTAGGTAAAAGTTTCAGGGGCAGTGGTTTGGTTATATAGATTGACTGCTTGCAGTGGCGCCGTACAAGAGGCAGTTGCCTGAGTGCTTATGCCACAAAGTAGCGCAAAACCAAGTGCAGTAGCACCTGTTATACGTAATATTAATTTTTCACGATAATCTCCCGTATATTTATTTTGGAATGATTGATAAATTAAGACATCCCGTACCTAGATAGCAGTTCTTTTTTTGAGCAAATCAAGGGGCTGATAGCGATGACATGAGGTGTTACATTTTTTCAAATGTAATCACATGTCCAGTATCGGTATATACTTTCGCAACAGGTGACTTTTGAGGTACACCAAAAACAAGCGTAAACGGCATGATGTCACCCGAGGCTTGAATTAAAATAGTTTGTTTTGTTTGAGAAAAAATATGTATTTTTGATGTTTGTATGTTTGATTTTTCCCATTGATTGGGCGGGACAAAGCGAAAAATTTGATAAGATGTGGGGCTTGTTTGAATTTTATAAGGCACGGCCTCTAAAATAGCATGGTAGCGGACAAGGCGAAGTTTTTGCGTAAAGCGCTCCGCTTCGGCTTGAATACTCCGGCCTTTACCAAAATCACCAAAGGCCATAATAGCCATGCTTGCGGTGATGCCAAGTATGACCACCACCACAAGGATTTCGATGAGTGTAAAGCCTAAATTAAAACCAGGCTTACTGGTCCGCATTCCAGTTTCCAATTTCGGCATTCACACCATCGCCACCAGGTTGTCCGTTTGCACCGAAGGTGAAAATATCAATGTCGCCATGTTGGCCTGGGTTTAAATACAAATAATCACGGCCCCAAGGGTCTTTGGGTAGGCTTTTTAAATAGGCCTTCCAGTGTTGTGGTGTTGGTCTTGTACTTGGTTTTTTAACCAGCGCCAAAAGGCCTTGGTCTGTGCTGGGATAAAAACCGTTATCGAGGCGATAAAGCTCAAGTGCATTTTGTACGCCGAGTAAATCATGCTTGGCTTTGACGATGCGTGCGTCATCAGGGCGGCTCATAATTTTAGGGACGACGAGAGAGGCTAAAATACCTAAAATAATCACGACGACCATGATTTCAATCAGTGAGAAGCCGCGTTGCTGTTTTTGCATGGATTCAATCTCCTAAAGTTATTAAATAATTAATTAACTAACTGCTCCATTGAAAAAATAGGCAGTAGTGTTGCGAGTACGATAAATAAAATTACGCCGCCCATGAACAAAATCACCAAGGGCTCAAGTAAGGTTAAGCCTGTGTCGATTAAGCGTCGAATCTCAGTATCAAGATATTCCGCGGCGCGTGCCATCAAAGGGGCGATTTGCCCGCTTTTTTCACCACTTGCAATGAGATGAATGCTCATGGGGTTAAAATAAGTGGTTTCGGCGAGTGCTTGGCTAATGGCCATGCCTTCTTTAACGCGTGTTGTGGCCTGCTCAAATTTTTTCCGCATGATAACATGATTCACAAGGCTCGAGGAAACACGCATCGTATCAAGCACACTCACACCTGCTGCAAACAAAATAGCGAAGGTATGGCTATAGCGTGCAACGTTATTGGTAATAATAATATGTTTAATGCCTGGCAGCTGGAGCAAAAAGGCATGAAAGCGGGTTTTAAATGTTAAGTTTTTTAATGCTTTTTTAAAAGCAATTAGGCTTAAAACCATAAGTAATAAAACATATAAACCAAAGTGCTTGATGCTTTGGCTGAAAAAAATAAGCATGTGTGTTGCAGCAGGTAGGGTTTGGCCACTATCCGAAAAAACACCGATAATTTTAGGAATTACAAATGCGAGCAAAAAACTAATAATGGCGATAGAAATCACGAGCATCAAGCACGGATAAATCATGGCCTGTTGAATTTTTTGGCGAATGCTTTGTTGATGCTCGGTGTGGTCGGCGAGTTTTAAAAGTACGGTATCTAATCCGCCCGTTTGCTCACCTGCTGCGATTGTGCGGCGATAGAGCTCTGGAAATTGTGCAGGGTAGTCTGCGAGCGCATCTGCAAGCCCGTAGCCTTCTAATACTTTTGAACGAATACCAATCACAAGCGCGCGGGTTGTGGGTTTTTGGGATTGCTCTGCAACACCTTGTAGGGCCTCGTCAAGTGGAATAGCAGCACTTAAAAGCGTTGCTAATTGGCGTGTTAAAAGTGCTAGGTCTTGTGGTTTAAATTGATGTTTACTTGTTTTTTTTTGCTTTTTTTTGACCAGTGAGACGGCTGTAGGCATGAGACCTTGTTCACGAAGCAATTGTCTTGCATGTCGCGCTGAATCGGCTTCAATCATGCCTTTAGAGGCGCTGCCTGAAGACTTGAGTGCATGATATTGATAAGCGCTCATGAGATATTTGTTTTATATATTTAAGTGAATGGAGTTTAAACGATTGGCTTTCTTGTGTCATTAAATTCAGGTAAACTGAAGAACCTTAAGGTTGTCTTAAATATTATCTTAAATTTTGCAGCCAATTTTAAGGGAGAAGGACCATGGCATGTACAGCCGTTCGTGATGCAATTGAGCAGCATCAAGCCAAGTTTGTTGATTTACGTTTTACGAATATGCGCGGAAAAGAGCAGCATATTACGATTCCTGTTGCAGGTCTTGATGATAGCGTCATTGAGCATGGGAAAGCGATTGATGGCTCGTCTTTTGAAGGCTGGCAAAAAATACATCAATCCGATTTAATGCTCGCTCCTGATACATCAAATATCATGCTCGACCCGTTTTATAAAGACAAAACCATTTTTATTCGCTGTAATATCGTTAATCCTAAAACCAACGAAGGGTATTCGCGCGATCCGCGTTCTATTGCAACGCGTGCAGAGGCGTATTTACGCTCGACAGGTATAGCGGACGAAGCCTTTTTTGGTCCTGAGCCCGAGTTTTTCTTGTTTGATGATGTGTG
>JASJHH010000197.1:0-3892 GCA_033791145.1 Legionella sp. | reverse complement strand
CAAACCCTTCGTGCACCCATATCAGTTTCAATATCAAAAAATATGCATTTATCAAATGGGGGAAATTGCATAACCTGAATTGAATCAATCTATCTGAGGCGTTGAAGTGACCGGTAATTCTACGTTCTGCTTGTAAAGAATGTAAAGCAGGCGTTTTTATCAAATTTTTATGTTGAAAAACTTCGAACTGGGGTTTATTTCGTATTTATAAGGCCACTAGATTGCCGCGTCGGGCTGACGCCCTCCTCGCAACGACGGAGATTGGTTTAAATTCACACAAAGATGTGTCCACAGAGTAGCCCATCCGCCCTGCGGTGTGACCAAAATTCAAGATAAAAGCAGAAACACCTTAACCGGATACCATTGGTTGTCAACACACCCTAGGGCCATGTGTAATACATGGCCCTGAATTGATGTTGTTACCACTTGTTTAATTACGACTCTGCGGGGGTTCTTCGGCAGATTTTATCGGCTAAATAGCCAACAGCACCTGCGTAATAAATAGAATTATTATATCTCAGAATCATTTTATAGTTCGGATAGGCTAAAAACACAGGGCCACCATGGGGTTGGATAATGCTGGCTTTTAAGTTGGGGTAGGGGAGTTTTCCGCCATTTTTCATGCGAATGCCCATGGCTTCCCATTCTTGTACTGATTTAACCGTAGATTTACCTTCAAGTGCTCTATCAAAATTTTTGGGTAATTTGACACGCACGGCCCACGGCTCACCTTCATGCCAGCCTTTGCCTTTCATATAGTTTGCAATAGACGCCAGTGCATCGGGTTTTGAGGTCCAGACATCGCGCCTGCCATCGCCATCGTAATCTACGGCATACTCCACCCAGCTAGACGGTAAAAATTGAGGGTGACCTGAGGCTCCTGCCCATTCGCCTTTAAAATGTTTAAGAGACACATGGCCGTCGTTTAAAATATGTAAGGCTGTAAATAATTCATGCCTAAAAAAATCAGCGCGTTTAGAGTCATAAGCAAGGGTTGCGAGTGACTGAACCACAGGGAAGTTACCCATGTAACCGCCATAACTGGTTTCGATGCCCCAGAAAGAGACGATAAAACAAGGGTCAACGCCATACTGTTTACCGATGGCCTCCAGCATTTCATGGTATTGTTTATATTTTTTTCGGCCGAGCGCAATGCGGTAAGCATCAATGCGAGAATTACGATATTTGGTATAGGTTAAACGTTTTTCGGGCTGTGATTTAGACAAATTTTTAACACGTCGACTCGGTGCATGCACCTTGGCAAAAGCATCATGAATCACATCGTCTGAAATGCCCTGACTGCGCGCTTCTTTTTTAACATCAGCAAGCCAGGCACTCCAACTTTGTTGTGCTGAGAAAGCGAGGGGCGAACTAAAGCAGGTGATACAAGCGGATAAAAAAAGGATGTTTTTTTTCATGTTATGCTCCGTGCGTCATGCTTATTGTTATTAAATGTAAGTGTGGTCGAAGTTATGTATAAATTCAAATAAGCGAGCATGTTTTTTATAAACCAGGGACTGAAAACCGTCTTTTATCTTGTAAGCGAAGTGCTGTGAGTGGGCCACCCCAAACACAGCCGGTGTCGATAGCATGTATATCTGGCATGGGGCATTTACCTTTGAGTGCCGCCCAATGGCCAAAAATCAAATCAGCCTGAATGTTTTTACGCGTGGGCAGTGCATACCAAGGGTAAAAGCCTTTAGGTGCTGTATTGGGGTTGGTTTTTACAGTCAGCTCTAAGTGTCCTGCTGAATTACAAAAGCGCATGCGCGTGAAATAATTACAAATCACACGAAGTTGCTCAATATGGCTGAGATTCTCAGATAAATAACTGGGCGTGTTGCCATACATGTGCGTCAAAAAATTTAAATAATTTTCACCAGATAAAACAGCCTCTAATTGTTTGGCATACGTTTTTGCTTGTTTTATATCCCAGGTGGGTGCTATGCCTGCATGCGTCATGACATAATTTAATGCTGTATCATGATGCAGGAGCGGTTGTTGTCGAAGCCAGTGGCCGATGTCTTCTTTGTCTGGCGCGTTTAAAATGGCATTAAGCGTATCATCGGGTGTGGGTGTTTGCTTGGGCAGAAAAATTTGACACAGTAAATGCAAGTCATGATTGCCAAGGGTAATACAAGGCGCGATAGGAAGTGCTTGGATAAAACGCAGCACTTTCAGTGACTCAGGCCCGCGGTTGACGAGATCGCCGACAAACCAAAGTCTATCTTTGTGTGCATCAAATTGAATATGCTGAAGTAAACGCATGAGCGGATCATAACAGCCCTGTAGGTCGCCAATGGCGTAATCAGTCATGAGGCTTTAGGGTGAGCGTGACAGGTTTTTGGGTTTCAACAAGTTGCCACTGACCGTCAGCTGAGAGTTGTTTGCGTATGCCAGGGTTTATTGCGTCGATAACGTTGGTTTCTTTTGCGGCAGCAGTTTTAGCGGCTTGATAGTGAACGGTTTCAGGTAATGCGATGGAGCCTTTGATGAGCACACTTTTATTATCAGCAGCGCCTGGTGTTGTGTCGTGTAAGCCAAGTGACATCACAGCTTGCCTTACGGCAATCCAGTTTTTAAACATAGCACTTTCACGAACAAATAATTTAAAAGCATCGGGGCCTATCAGTGTGCCGCCTGCAACACTCAGCAGCGGGTGCTGATTAAATGTAAGTTCACCTGATTTAAGCTTTGCGAATAGAAATTTGATAAATTCAACACCCATACGTTGTTCGCGATCGCTCAGTGAATCATCGGGCGCATCAATAAACGAATGTGCACGGCTTCCTGAATGTTTTGGGTGTTGTAATTCAAGCGGCAAATCAAGCAAGTCTTCTTGAATCGCAATGGCATCGGCTCTGTCTAGAATTAAACTGAGTGCATGTGAGGATGCACTGTCTTCGTGTAATAGTGCGAGCCATACTTCAAATATATCCAGGTGTTTTGTGAGCCAAGCAAATCCCTCTTTGGGCATGAGCTGTTGTGCCAGAACAATATTGAGCCGCTGACGAAATGACTCATCATAGCTATGATTAATGGTTTCAGCATGATAAGCATAGGCTGTGTTTGCCAAAGGCTCGAGTAGCGGCTCCCAGGTTTTAATCAGATGCCCTTGCTGATCATAAAGTTTAACCACGTAATCAAGGGGTAACTTACCAATGCCACGTAATAAACCCGCAGAAAATAAGGCATACCACCAGCATTGTTGAATTTCGGTGAGCTTTGCATCAGGTGCTTGTAATAAAAAACTGCGGAAGAGATCGCTCGCAGCGCACGTTCGGCTAAGTGCATGGTCAAATGCACCACCAGGACTTGAAAAATAACCGTTGGTTGTGTCGGTTAGTTGTTGTGTGTGGTTGAGCACGGTAGAAAAAAGCGTTCCACAAAGTGCTTTAAACCGAGCGGGGCTAAGTTGACAGGCTGTGGCAAGCGTCTTAATTTGATCGGGGCGCTTATTGTTTAAAATGAGTTGCGATGCCGGGATAACGGGAGTTAAGCCACGTAAGCGCGCATGATTGACTGTTTTTTTTCGTGGTTGTTCAAACACAAGGCCTCCAAGCCAAAACACTTTAAATAATTTTACATGATTTACGAAGAAATTACTTTGTTTGAAAACATTGATTTTTGATTTATTGTTAAGCAGGTAAGCTTGTTATTACTCTTGGTTAAGCGCTATCCATTACTTTAGCCAGTTGAATATACTCCGTCACCGATAAAGTTTCTGGGCGGCGTTTAGGGTCAATGCCAAGCTGTATCAGCTCTTCTGCTGAAAATAAAGGCTTTAAGGTATTGCTAATGGTTTTTCGGCGTGTTGAAAAGGCTTGGAGCAATAGCGCCTCGAGCGCTTTGATATCTGTTTCGGAGGGCTGTTTTTGATGTGGGGTGAGTC
>JASJHH010000196.1:0-6974 GCA_033791145.1 Legionella sp. | reverse complement strand
CGTTGATATGATTTGTTCAGCATTTTTCATGCAGCTATTTGATCATATCTAAATAATTTATCAAGTCTTTTTTGTATTATTTAAATTGTGCCACATTCAGGAGATCCCTCGCTGCGCTCGGGATGACGTGGGGAGTTACGAAAAATCATCCAAAAATACCGCGTCCAATACGAATCCAGGTGGTACCAGCGCGAATGGCCGGCATAAAGTCATCACTCATGCCCATTGATAGGGTATCAAGTGAAAGATTAAGCTGTTGATTAAGTATGTCTTGTGCGTTTTTTAATTTTAAAAAAGTTTGGTAACAGGTGTCTAGATTAGTATTTTTTTTAGGAATAGCCATGAGGCCTCGTAAATTTAAATTGGGATAGCTTAAAATGTGTGTCGCAAGTGGCAGGAGCGCGTCAAGCGCACAACCTGATTTACTGGCTTCGGTATCTAAATTAACCTGAATGCAAATATTGAGCTTAGGCTGAGAGGCAAGGCGATGTTTATTTAATAGTTCTGCAATTTCTGTGCGGCAAACACTATGTACCCAGCTAAAGTTTTTGGCAATATATTTTGCTTTATTGCTTTGAATGGGCCCAATAAAATGCCAAGTAATCGGTAAGTTTTGAAGGTGTAATTGTTTGTTTTTAGCTTCTTGCCAATAGCTTTCACCAAAATCATGAATGCCCGTATGAAAAGCAGTTTGTATTGCTTCGGCTGATTGGTTTTTACTGACGGCTAAAACACGAACAGATTGGGGCGTTCGTGCATATGTTTTTTCGGCATCGTGAACCGCATCAAGGCATGCCTTGATGCGGGTTTTAATGCTATCGGTCATGCTATCGACAGTGCTTCTTTTTGATGGGTGATGAGTGTTTTAATGCCATCTTCTGCAAGAGAAAGTAAGCTGTTTAATTCGTCACGACTGAAACTGCTGTCTTCGGCCGTGCCTTGAATTTCAATAAATTGCCCCGCGTCATTCATCACAACGTTCATATCTGTTTCGGCAATGACATCTTCGGAATAATCTAAATCAAGTACGGGGTTACCACGGTAGATCCCTACGGACATTGCTGCAATAAACTGAAAGTTAGGTGCTTTTTTTAATTTATTGTTTGCAACCAGTGTACTGAATGCATCATGTAGTGCAACACATGCACCTGTAATTGCTGCGGTGCGTGTGCCGCCATCGGCTTGAATGACATCGCAATCAAGTGTAATGGTGCGCTCACCAATGGTTTTAAGATCGACACACATACGAAGCGAGCGACCAATTAAACGTTGAATTTCAAGGGTTCGGCCGTTTTGCTTGCCTTTACTTGCTTCTCTATCAGAACGGTCGTGTGTTGCACGGGGTAGCATGCCATATTCAGCAGTAATCCATCCTTGATTTTTGCCTTTTAGAAAGCGTGGCACGCTTTCAAGTACAGATGCTGTGCATAATACACGTGTGCCTCCAAACTCGATTAAAACAGATCCTTCTGCATGCTCGGTATATTTTCGAGTTATTTTGATGGTTCTTGGCTGATTTGGTTCTCGATTGCTCGGGCGCATGGTAAAATCCTAAAATATGAGTTTGATTTGTAATGATTGCAAAGTATAAACGTTTCAATGGGTGGATGCACCCGTGATTTTTTTGGAGGCCTTTGAGTGGCAGAGCAAAACCTTGGTTGTTTATTTATTGTTGCGGCGCCTTCAGGCGGTGGTAAAACGAGCTTAGTCAAAAAATTAATAGATAATTTAGATGATATTTTAGTGTCTACGTCGCATACAACCCGTGATAAACGGCCTGGCGAAGTAGATGGCGAAGATTATTTTTTTATTGATGAAACTGATTTTCTAGACATGGCCAATGCAGGTGAATTTATTGAGCATGCACGTGTGTTTGAGCATTTGTATGGTACTTCTAAATATGAGATAAAAAAACAGCTGGCGGCAGGTAAAGATATTGTATTAGATATTGATTGGCAGGGAGCGGCTCAAATTAAAACGCTTTTTCCTGATGCGGTCACTATTTTTATTTTACCGCCATCGCTTGATACCTTAAAACGTAGGCTCATGAAAAGACAACGTGACAATGCGGCTGTAATTGAAGATAGAATGCAGCGTGCATGCGATGAATTGAGTCATTATGATGCGTTTGATTATTTAATTGTGAATGATAATTTCAATCATGCGGCAGCTGAACTTCGGGCAATTGTGGTGGCAAATCGCCTGATGGCAATACGCCAAATACAAAAGCAGCACAAGTTGCTTTCATTTTTGTTGTCCGCACAGTAAAATGATTTGCTTGTAGTTTTAAAAAAGAGGTGAAATATGGCACGTGTAACAGTTGAAGATTGTTTGGAAAATGTTGAAAATCGGTTTGAATTGGTTATGGTTGCCGCAAAACGTGCGCGCCAAATCGCGACTCATGGCGCGCAACCCAAGGTTGAATGGGAAAATGATAAACCTACCGTGGTTGCTTTACGTGAAATTGCGGATGCATTGGTAGGGCCTGATATTTTGCAAGAAGATGATTAAATATTGATACATATTGAGTGAGTGATGGCATTAGGATAACGATAGGGAGAGTTGACGTGGAGCACTTTAAGGAATTGCACGGGGAGTTGGTGCGCTACCTTGAACCTAAACACGTTGAACAATGTCAGCAGGCTTATATGCTTGCTAAAAAAGGACATTCAGGACAAATGCGCCGCTCAGGTGAGCCTTATATTACTCATCCTGTTGCGGCCGCTTTGATTCTTGCAAAAATGCGTCTGGATTATCAAACCATCATGGCAACGTTGTTACATGATGTGATTGAAGATACTGCAGTGAGTCATGAAACGGTTGTACGTGTTTTTGGGGAAGAAGTTGCGGCGTTAGTTGATGGAGTCACTAAACTCACAAAAATCAAATTTGAGTCACGGGCAGAAGCGCAAGCTGAAAATTTCCGAAAAATGATTTTGGCCATGGTCAAAGACATTCGTGTGATTTTAGTGAAGCTTGCCGACCGATTGCATAATATGCAAACGCTCGGTGTGATGCCTGCTGCAAAAAGGCATCGTATTGCGATTGAAACGCTTGAAATTTATGCGCCGATTGCCAATCGCCTCGGCATGCATGCGATGTATACAGGTCTTGAGGATTTAGGTTTTAAAGCTTTATATCCTATGCGTTATCGGGCCATTAAATCAGCGCTTGAAAAAGCGCGTGGAAATCGCCGGGAATTAACACAGCGCATTGAGCAAGATTTGCAGCAAGCGCTAGATGCTTTGTCTATTCCTTATGAGCATGTGTTTGGTCGTCAAAAGCATTTATATAGTTTATATCGCAAAATGCGACAAAAAAAAGCGGCATTTTCTGAAATTGTTGATGTGTTTGCATTTCGAGTGATTACAGAAGACATTGATGCTTGTTACCGTGTGTTAGGTGCTCTACATCGCACGTATAAACCTGTTCCTCAGCGTTTTAAAGATTATATAGGCATTCCTAAAGTCAATGGTTATCAGTCTTTACATACCACTTTATTTGGCCCTTTTGGCGTACCGCTTGAAGTTCAAATTAGAACGCGAGAAATGGATAAAGTAGCTGATAATGGCGTTGCAGCACATTGGATTTACAAAGCAAATGGTACTGATGTAAACGAGGCACAGTTGCGCGCGCGTGAGTGGGTGCAGCGGCTACTTGATTTGCAGAAAAACACAGGGGACTCGCTCGAATTTATCGAAAACGTTAAAATCGATTTATTTCCAGATGAAGTGTATGTGTTTACACCTAAAGGTCACATTATGGAGTTGTCCAAAGGGGCAACGCCTGTTGATTTTGCTTATGCTGTGCATTCAGATGTGGGTAATCATTGCATTGCAGCAAAAGTCAATCGACGCCTGGTGCCGCTTAGCATTCCACTAACCAACGGGCAAACCGTTGAAATTATTACGGCATCTCATACGCATCCTAATCCTTCTTGGCTTAACTTTGTGGTGACAGGTAAGGCACGGAGTAATATTCGCAATGTTTTGAAAACACAAAAACGAGCCGAATCTCTTCTGATGGGGCAGCGTTTTTTAGAGCAGGCTTTTTTAGAGCTTTCTCGAAATTATGCAGACGTACCGTCTGAATCAATGAACGCTTTGCTTGAAGATTTAAATTATAAAACACGGGATGATTTATTATATGCTGTTGGCATTGGCGAACAAATGCCAATGGTGCTGGCAAAGCGCTTGGCATTAACGCAAGAAGGCAGCGCACTTGAAATATCAGAAGATAATCCACTTGCAATTAAAGGCACAGAAGGCATGGTGGTCAATTTTGCTGAATGTTGCCAACCGATTCCAGGCGATAATATTGTTGGGCTTTTTCAACAAGGGCGCGGCATTTTAGTGCATGCAAGTGATTGTGCTATGGTCACGCAAGGTCGAACAAGTCCTGAGCAATTTGTTTCGATGCGTTGGGACGATCAGGTACAAGGTGATTTTTGGGTTGATATTCAGGTTGAAGTGGCCAATGAACGTGGCATGATGGGGATGCTTGCAACAACTATTTCAGAGGCCGACTCTAATATAGGTAATATTAATGTAGATCCGCGTGATGGGCGGCATAATACAGTGACTTTTTCGATTAGTGTATTAGGGCGCGATCATCTTGCACGGGTCATGCGTCGTTTGCGAGCCAATAAAAAAGTGACCCGCCTCTCTCGGAAAAAACAGGGGGATACATGAGAGATATCATTGCGACAAAAGCAGCACCGGAAGCAATTGGCACTTATAGCCAAGCCGTTCGCTTTGGTGGGGTATTATATATATCCGGACAAATAGGATTAAATCCTAAAACCATAGCACTATCAAATCACTCGATAGAAGCAGAAATAAAACAAGTCTTTGAGAATCTAGCCGCTATTTGTCATGCTGCCTCAGGCAGTCTTGAAAATATTTTAAAGCTTACGGTATATTTAGTTAATTTATCGGATATTTCTTGGATTAACCAAGCGATGGAACACTATTTTTCAGAGCCTTATCCTGCGAGAGTTGCTTTTGAGGTTTCAGCCTTACCACGTGATGCGCGTGTTGAAATTGATGCCATCATGGGATGCACTTAAACGAGAGGTTAATACATGTTAACGTTATTACTTTTGGTTGTTTTTTCGGCTGTATTTATTTTATTCTCAGAAGAAATGTCTGTTATGTTTAAGCGCTGGTATGGCGTGTATTGGGTGCGTGTTATTGTACCGCTTTTGGTTATTTCTTGGATATGGATCTGGAATGATGAGTTTATTCCATTATCACTCTCGTGGTTACAATTAAAAATAGCATTAATTATATTGACTTGTTCGAATGTATTTCCTGAAAGCATACAATGGGTTGTAAATGGGCTAGGATTATTTGTATTGGCAAGCTTGCCTGCATGGGGTTTGTACTGGAAATTGAGCAGAGCTATTGTTACCAAACCCCAAGCTGATTTAATTAAACGCATTTACTTTTTTGTTTGGATATTTCTTACGGTTGTGCTGCTGGCGTAGAGTGGGAGAGGTTATCTCTTAACTTACTCACCTTACGCACAGCCCCTTGATTTATGGTTATGTTTGTTTATCCGCATTTTTTTCAGGTTCGGCAATGACTTGCATAATGCCTAAAGAACCGGATTTATTCAGTGCAATTAATAAACTCACGTTTAAGGTTTGTAGTAGCTGTTTTTCTTTGTTTTTATAAACGACTTTGAGTGGTACAGAAGCTTTCCATTGTTTTTCTTTTATATTTTGAATGGTCGCCGTACCATCAACACGGCTTGTAACGGTTAATTTATTATTTTTAATTGCCTCAAGATTTCCTGAGGTTTTGAGTGCTTCGTTAAAGCCTGTCCAACCTTGGTCGGTATAGCAATTTTTAAGCGCCTCGAGGTCGGTTTTCAAGCTATCTGAATTAAATTGAAAAGATTGAACAGCAGCATTTTCAGCCCAAGTGGATAAGAGCGGTTGGTCAACCGTACTTGTGCCTTGGGGGAGTTTATATTGGCAATCAATGGGGGCTGGGATTGTAGGTTCTGCAGCAGTGGGGGTGGGGGCTTTAGGTGTTATTGCTGTTTCGATTGCTTCTGCAAAACAAATACTAGGCAAATAAGCGAGTAAAATGAGTATTAAAAATCCCTTTTTCATTGAAATAACTCCTGTTTGTTTTTTATGTTTTCTATCATGAAGTAAATTAAACGCTTTCGCTAGTTTTTTAACAAAAATCATGCTTATACTTGCTCTACAGCTGCATTCTATATAAGGATATGATCATGCGAAGACAGTGGTATTTAGCCCTGGGTTCTATCTTGTTGGTTGTTTTTTTATTGTTTGCCATGTGGCACGATATTCGGTGGTTTTGCCTGCTCTTAGTGCCATTAATAGCACTTTGGATTTATGATGTTACACAAACCAAACACACTATTTTACGTAATTTTCCGGTTATGGGGCATATGCGCTATATTTTGGAATTTTTCAGGCCTGAAATTCAGCAATATTTTGTCGCGGAAGATGAAGATGAGCGACCATTTAATCGAGAAATTCGCTCTTTAATTTATCAGCGCGCTAAAAACATTCGAGACACCGTGCCGTTTGGCACAGAGCGCGATATTCTTGAAGTTGGATATACCTGGGCTGAGCACTCACTCGCGCCTAAAGAAGCGTTAAAATCAGGCGCGCGTATTAAAATTGGTGGTGAGCAGTGTAAAAAACCTTATGAGGCCTCTCGTTTAAATATTTCAGCTATGAGTTTTGGTGCCTTGTCAGAAAATGCAGTTATGGCACTGAATCGGGGTGCTAAATTAGGTAACTTTGCGCATAACACGGGAGAAGGCGGGTTAAGCACGCATCACTTGCAAGGTGGGGATTTAATTTTTCAAATTGGAACGGCCTATTTTGGGTGTCGCGATGATAAAGGCTTGTTTGATGAGGCTGAGTTTCAAGTAGAAGCACAGCGTGACGAAGTCAAAATGATAGAGATAAAGCTCTCACAAGGGGCGAA
>JASJHH010000195.1:0-6427 GCA_033791145.1 Legionella sp. | reverse complement strand
CTTACTCACCTGACTTGAATCCTATCGAAAAGGTTTGGGCTAATTTCAAGAGAAATCTCAGACGTATAATTAAGAAATGCGATAAATTTAGGGAGGCTATCACCCAGGCAATCAGGAAAACTTTACCGTGTTAGCTATACGTCCGGGGGGCTCTTGATTTTGCCCGAAGTCGCGAGCTGAGCACTAATTTTTTTTGCAGCTAGATCTGCAGCATCATCTACACATTTTTGCAGATCCTGGGTTGTCTTAGTCATGCCTCTCTCCCCATTAATATTTAATTGCTCTATATAATTAAGTATAGCGCAAATTAAAGGCTAATGGAGTTAAATTAACTCAGAACCGCATGTAATGCTTTATACGATAAAATCGTTAAGATGGACGCAGCCGGAAGTGTTAAAATCCAGGAAGTGAAAATATTACGAATGACGATTAAATTTAAAGCACCGATACCGCGAGCAAGACCTACCCCTAATACCGCGCCTACAAGCGTTTGTGTGGCCGAGACAGGAATACCAAGGCTTGTTGCAATCACAACTGTTGTGGCAGCTGAGAGCGTTGCTGCAAAGGCACGGCTAGGGGTTAATGCCGTAATAGAGCTTCCAACGGTTTCAATCACACGTCTGCCTTGTACCAAAAAGCCAATCACAACCCCAACAACACCTAAAAGCACAATCCATGCAGGGTAACCTGTTGCATGCAACGGCTCCCCTACATGTGTAATTAAGCTATACACCATGCTGAGTGGCGCAACGGCAAGGGCCACGTCATTAGCGCCATGTGCAAACACCATCGCGCACGCGGTCATTGCCATGAGCACTGCAAAATATTTTTCAACTTGTAAAAAACGCTCACGACGTCGCAAATTAGGCTTCTCAGGAATACGATGAATCACAAACATGCCCAAAAGCGTGATGCCAATGCTTGTTCCTAAAGTCACCCAAAGGCTTTGTTTTAAATTCAATTGAATCTCAAAATGTGATAGGCCCTTAAATACAGTAATAAACGATAAAACAGACCCCACTAAAAATAAATAAATCGGAATAAAACGCTTTGACCGTTCTAATAAATCAGGTTTTGCAAAAATGGTTTGCTGAATACTTAAAAACAATGCAAATGCAGTCGTGCCTGCAATGAGAGGCGACGTGACCCAGCCAATCGCAATATGTGACACTTGCTCCCAATGTACAGCCTCACTGCCAAGTACAAGCCATCCAAATCCAACCATAGAACCGACTAATGCATTGGTAATTGAAACAGGAACCCCTAAGAAACTCGCCAAATGCATCCAAATCGTACAGGCCATTAAGACTGCTAACATGCCTTGAATCAAAATTAAGGGATCATCTGCGAGTAACTGAACATCAATAATGCCGTCTCGTAGCGTCTCGGTAACATCCGTTCCACCCAAAAAAGCCCCTGCAAATTCAAAAATAACGGCAATACATAAAGCTTGTCTGACCGTAATGGCTTTTGAGCCCATGGTGGTGCTCATGACATTGGCTAAATCATTGGCGCCAACGCCCCATGTCATCATAAAGCACAAAAATATCGCCAACAAAAAATAAAGAACGGATGCATCCATAGAAATAATTACCGAGCAATCAAAATTTGTAACCGGCCGCCCACTGTTTGTGCGCAGTCCGCCAAGTCCCCAATCCATTGGACTAATTTATAGAGAAAGATCACATCCAGTGCTGGCAACGTCGCCTCAATTTCAAAAATACGGTGACGAATCTCAGCCAGTTTTTCGTCGCTATCATGCTCGATTTCATCCAAAGTCACAATCATTTCTTCAACAATTGTAACTTCAGTGCCTCGAAACCCACTTTCAAGCAACTGGTCAAGTTCATTAATGGCTTTACAGGCCTGCTTTGCTGCATCTAACGAACGCGTTAAGAACGGTATAATTAATTCTGATAATGCTTCAGGAATCAACATACGCCGCCCCATCATAAGCCCTGCAATATCTTGTGCTTTATTCGCGATTCTATCTTGAACACTTAATAACTCAAGCACATCGGTTCGCCCTACTGGCAAAAATAAACCGGTTGGCAAATGCAATCGTAAATCTCGTTTGATTAAATCAGCTTCTTTTTCAAGTGCCGAGATTTTAATATGCAACTCACCAGCTTCATCCCAATTTTTGGTTAGCACTGCATCAAAAAAAGGAAGCAATAGCTTCGCACATTGATAAACCTGATACATATGTTGTTCAATCGGTTTGATTGGCGACGGGCCAAACATGTTAAACAAATTTCCCATCATTTTTAAGGCCCCTCAAAAAAAGCTTAGGCTGAGTATAACCAACCATGTATAAAATTTAAATCACTTCTTAAAAAAATTCTCAGCTTGGTAAACATCCAGTATACTTTTTTGCAAACAGCGCATAACCATGTTACAAAAGTCGGCATGGAAGACCCTTTGTGGTTAGGCGTTGTCGGAGCAACATCACCGTGATTGAATATATTTATAAAGGATTTAAACTCTCATACACTGTCAGCGAAGTCAGCTGTGCATTATCACCCGAAGAACCCTGTGTTTATGAAGCACATGGTAATGCAATTTATTTATTAAACACACCCAAATGGTTCACGCAAACGCATTTACATGCCGAAGATGAGTCACATATAGGCGCTGAACATGAAATCAAACGTTTACTTGAAAATTATGTGGATTTTGAGCTGAAAAGTTTCTATGCAATGCAAGCCAAAGAAACGTCATCTTAATGTTTTATATTAGATAAATTAAAATATTAAAAATAATTTGGTACCGAGAAGAGGACTCGAACCTCCACGGGGTTGCCCCCACTAGCACCTGAAGCTAGCGTGTCTACCAATTCCACCACCTCGGCAATCGGGGCTAAATTACCGTATTTTTCTCATGATTGTCAACTACTCAGGCGCTAGCATGTTAGCCGGCTGTACGTATTTTTTAAATTCATCACTGGTTAAATAACCCAATTTAATCGCAGCTTCTTCCAGTGATAAATCTTTTTCATGCGCTGTTTTTGCAATCTTGGCGGCTTTGTCATACCCAACATGCTTGTTTAGTGCTGTCACAAGCATTAAAGACCGCTCTAAATACCCTGCAATCACGCCTTGATTTGCTTTGAGGCCTTCAATACAAAAAACTTGAAAGCTGTGACAGGTATCGGTTAATAAGCGAATCGAATGCAACACATTAAAAATAATCACAGGCTTAAAAACATTGAGCTCAAAGTTACCTTGGCTTGCCGCAATCGTTACCGCGACATCATTGCCCATGATTTGTGTGCATACCATGGTCATGGCTTCTGCCTGTGTTGGATTCACTTTGCCTGGCATAATAGAAGAACCGGGTTCATTTTCAGGCAACTGCAACTCGCCAATGCCGCATCTTGGTCCTGAAGCCAACCAGCGAATGTCGTTTGCAATTTTCATCAAAGCACAACTCAAAGCTTTTAATACGCCGTGTACCATCACCAAAGGCTCATGCGATGCTAATGCTTCGAATTTATTGGGTGCTGTAACAAACGGTAGCTTGGTGATATCTGCAATATGTGCTGCCACTTTTTCAGCAAATTGAGGATGTGTATTTAACCCCGTGCCCACAGCAGTGCCGCCTAATGCTAGCGCATAAACTTCTGGCAACACAGCCTCAACACGTGCAATACATGCATCGAGTTGTGCGACATAGCCCGAAAACTCTTGGCCTAAGGTTAAAGGCACGGCATCTTGTAAATGTGTGCGTCCAATTTTAATAATATCTTTAAATGCTGCCATTTTTGCAGCCAAACCATCACGCAATGCTTTCAGTGCAGGTAAAAGCTGTTGATGCAATGCCGATGCCGCTGCAATATGCATCGCCGTTGGAAACGTATCGTTTGAAGACTGCGAGCGATTCACATCATCGTTCGGGTGAATCGGTGTTTTGCTGCCTTGCACGCCACCTGCTATTTCGATGGCACGATTTGAAATCACCTCGTTTGCATTCATATTCGATTGCGTGCCGCTGCCTGTTTGCCAGACATGTAATGGAAAATGTGCGTCTAATTTCCCTTCAAGCACTTCTGTTGCTGCAGCAATAATTAATTTTTGTTTATCTGCTTCTAAGTTGCCCAGCTCGTGATTAGTTAAAGCTGCTGCTTTTTTTAATATGCCAAAGGCATGCACCACTTCAATAGGCATTAAATCGCTGCCAATATTAAAGTGATGTAGCGAGCGCTCTGTTTGTGCACCCCAATATTTATTAGCAGGAACGGATATTTCGCCCATGCTGTCTGTTTCAATGCGCATTTTAGTCATGATATAGCCTAAATATAATCCCATATAAATTAAGCCCAATAGGATAACGGATTGAAAGAACTTGGTATACACTATTAAAAGTATTCACTTGACCTTAAACGAGTAACCACATGCGAACTGTCCGTATTTATCAAGCAGGTGCCTACGCCCTTCACGACTTAGTTGAGCTTTCAGAACCTGCAAGCCATCACGTACTTCGTGTGCTGCGCATGCGTGCCAGTGACTCACTGACACTCTTTTGTGGTGATAATCAAGAGTACTCAGCGCGCATTATCACAGTAAAAAAACACATTGTGACCGTTCGTATTGAAGGCGTTCAACCGGTTGACCGCGAATCGCCCTGTGTGATTCATCTCGCCCAAGGCATCGCTAAAAAAGAGCATATGCCGTTTATTATTCAAAAAGCAGTTGAACTGGGTGTTGCAAGCATCACACCGCTCATTACCAAACACTGTGCGATTAAATCTAACTCGAAGCAATTAGCAAAAAAACATGCTCAGTGGGAGGCCATTGCAATTGGGGCTTGCGAGCAATCAGGACGAAACACACTGCCGCCGATTCATCCACCAAGCACTTTAGATAATTATCTTAAAGATAATACAGCAACACATAAATATTTGCTCGACCCAAAGGCTGACACCAGTTGGCGCGATTTTACAAGTAATGCATCAAAAGATGCTATTTCGCTCTTAATTGGGCCTGAAGGCGGCTTACATCCACAGGAAATTTCAGAAGCAAAAGCCTTGCAATTTCAAGGTATATCGCTTGGCCCACGCATTCTTAGAACCGAAACCGCAACATTAACAGCACTTAGTGTCTTGCAAGCGTTTCTAGGTGATCTATAATGGGCTGTCTTGGCCTGCGCGAAAATACCGCAGTGCTGAGTCGGCATTATTCAACCAACTGAGGTTCATTCATGAGCAATCACGTGAAACAAGTTACTGATGACAATTTTGAAGCTGAGGTCCTTAATGCAGCACAACCTGTCCTTGTAGATTTTTGGGCACCCTGGTGTGGACCTTGCCGAGCACTCGCTCCAATTTTTGAAGAAGCAGCAGAAAATCACAACGAAAAAATAATATTCACAAAGATTAACATCGACGAAAACCCCCAAACACCCTCAAAATACGGTGTTATGAGCATTCCGACCTTGCTATTAATCAAAAATGGCCAAGTGAAGGCAACAAAAATGGGATTACTCTCTAAATCTCAACTAACCGCTTTTATTGACAGCAATCTTTAAGCACATAGCTAGGCCTCTTGGCATCTCTAAGAGACCTAGCAATTGCTACGTGACAACCACGCATACTTTAGATACAATTTACCCCTATTTATTTATCTTTTTATCTATCAACGGTTTTTCATGATGCTGAAATATTTACCTAATGCATTCAGCTTGACTCGGCTCTTATTAATAGCCCCTTTTCTGCATTATCTACATCACGCAGAATATGCTGCCGCGCTTTATATTTTTTTATTTGCAGGATTAACCGATGGTTTAGATGGCTGGCTTGCACGGCTTTTTAATTGGCAAACACGATTTGGGTCGTTTATTGACCCCGTTGCAGATAAGCTCTTAATCGCCTCAAGCTTTATCTCTCTTGCATTGATAGGGCAGTTGCCGTGGTGGCTCGTAAGCTTGGTGTTTTGTCGTGATTTAACCATTTCTCTTGGGGTGCTCGCCTGGCAGCGTTTTATTCCTCAACGTCTTGACTTTAAACCTACATGGCTTAGTAAAATTAATACATGCTTACAGCTGACTTTAATTATTTTTTGCTTGGTCGAGCTTGCTTTCGGTAAAAACTCTCAGAGCTTAACCTATCTACTCATTGGGCTCACAGCGCTCACAACCAGCGCCACCTACATCGACTATGTTTGGACCCACGCTAAAAAAGCATATACAAGTGGCCCTGTTCCCCAATGAATCATCAACTCGCTTTAGCCGTTCAACTCAACGATGACGCAACGTTTAACGACTACTGCTGGGGCGAAAACACGCAGCTTCAAAAAGAACTAGATGCGGCTTTATCCAATACGGGTGAGCGTTTTATTTATTTATGGGGTGCGGAAGGCTCAGGAAAGTCACACTTATTACAAGCCTGCTGCCAACATCTTGCTTCCCATGACTCGCATATTTACCTGCC
>JASJHH010000194.1:0-11206 GCA_033791145.1 Legionella sp. | reverse complement strand
ACATTCAGGAGATGCCACGCGGCGCGCGGGGTGACGTGGGGAGGTACATAATACTTTGGATTGCGGCCAAACGTGCACGCGTCATTTCTTTTTTTTAAGGGGCAGATGCGTTTTAAAACAAAGAGGATTTTTTTGTGACGGCAAACGCTACAAATAAATAATCCTCAAAAAGTTTTACGCCATGTCCTGTTTCCTCGTATTCGGTTTTAAACCTTTCCTTTGCTTGCCGATAAATTGTATCTCTTAGTTCGTATGAAGCCTTATTTGGAGATGTATAACCGACCGTTCTATAAGTATTTTCATCAAGTAAAAGTCTAGCGTTTGGAAAACGGATTTGGTGTACGAAATCAAAGAGTGCTTCTATGGATTGGAATGATTGTCCCGGGGGAAATTGGGCTATACCTCCAAGTTGTTTTTTGAAGGAGAGATAGCGTACATGTAACGCATTGTATTGATGATCGAGTGAATAGTCAGCAGCGCTCAGGGTCTGCATTTCTTGTACTTGTTCTTGGCTATTATTTCGCATTGTTTATTTACCGGTAGCTAAGCTATTTTATACTGTAATGAAAGTCAAATTTGTGTATCGGTTAAATTCAGATATGATTGCCCTCAGAATTTAAAACCAGCGCCAAGTCTTTGGCAAAATAAGTAATGATTAAATCAGCGCCTGCGCGTTTAATCGCAATTAAACTTTCAAGCATCGCGGCTTCTTCATCGATTAAGCCGTCACGTGCTGCAGCTTTTAACATGGCATATTCACCGCTTACTTGATAAGCGCAAAGCGGCACATCAGGAAAACGTGTTTTGATGCGATAAATAATATCTAAATATTGCATGGCGGGTTTTACCATAAGCAAATCCGTACCTTCTTGTATATCAAGACTTGCTTCACGTAGTGCCTCAGAGGCATTCGCAGGGTCCATTTGATAAGTACTTCGGTCGCCAAATTGCGGGGTGCCTTCTGCGGCCTCTCGAAATGGGCCATAAAAAGCGGAGCTGTATTTAACCGCGTAGCTTAAAATAGCTGTATTTTGATAGTTGTTTTTATCGAGTGCTTCACGAATCGCTTTAACCATGCCATCGGTCATGCTGCTCGGTGCGACCCAGTCAGTACCTGCTTTGGCATAGCTTACGGCTTGTTCTGCGAGTGCTGTGAGGGTTTTATCGTTATCGATGCACTCGCCTTCTAAAATACCGCAGTGGCCATGCGAGGTGTATTCACAAAGGCATACATCCGCAATCACAAGCAGTTCAGGATTAATTTTTTTTATGAGTTGAATCGCTTGTTGAATAATGCCTGTGCTTTTAAGCGAAGCCGAACCGGTTGCATTTTTTTGGTTGGGCACACCAAATAATAAAACAGCTTGAATGCCGAGTTGAGAGAATTGTTTAATTTCGTCAGCTAAGGCAGACAAAGGCAGTTGATAGCAGCCCGGCATGCTTTTAATCGGCAGCGGCTTGTTAATTTTTTCGCTAATAAATAAAGGTGCTATGATTTGGCTCATGTGCAAATGCGTTTCTTTCAGCATGCTACGCACGGCTTTTGTTTGCCTGAGTCTTTTGAGGCGAAGAGGAAGTGCGTTTGTCATAAAGTATGCGCCTTAATCTGAGTGGGTGTATGTAAAATCAATGCCGTTACCGATATCACTTGCAGTGACTTTAAGGCTCAAAAATTTGTTAAGTAAATAAGTGAGCGTAAATACATTACTATTTTCTTGAAATAAACCAACACTATACTGCAAATACACCCGTTTGGTTATCGATTTTCCAACGCTGACAGAGGTTTTAGAAAAATCACTAGACTCTGTGCCAAGGCTGCTGTTTTGGACATCGACATCAATGCCCGTTGCTTTTTGTAAATCTTGTATCATCTTGACGCCTTTGCCATTTGAATTTAAATTCATGGCAGTAATGGCTTGAAGCAGAATTTTCCCTCCGGACTTACTGGCATGATCAACCGGTTTTCCAAGTAAGAGCATCGATAAAATATCCGCTTGTGATAAATTGGGAGGGCTTGAAAATAGTTTAACTTTGGGGGAGTCGACACGGCCACTAGCAGTAATGCCAACGGTGGTGTTGTTGCCCAAATTTGGCGTATCAAGATTTTCAGCACTGAAATCAAATAATTGATTCGAACCTGAAAATTGCGCATTGGTTTGTTTGAAGTTTCGGGTAGCGCGAACACGAATATTAGGGTTATCAATTTGTTGTCCCATAAAAATCAGCTCACCTTGTTCTATGTTTAATTTTTGACCGTACGCCTCATAAAAGCCATCGCGCAATTTAAGCTCACCGTCAGCGGTGAGCGCTTGTTTGGGTTGTTGTTTGATGTTTAGCATGCCATCGATATGGCCTTGAATGCCTTTGACATCAATTGTTATATCTTGGCCCATATGAAGGGCTATATTCGTGGTTAAATTAAAAGGGTTTGGATTGCTTTTTTCTTCGTCGAGCAAAACGGCATCATGTGTGAGCTTTTTGACATGAATAAAAGAAACCGGTGCAATCCGTGCCTTGGGAATTAAAAGGCTACCATCAATTTGATACGCATTGGGCTTGGCGGTGAGCAATAAATTGGGTGAAGCAGTGACATAATATTCAGGGGTGTCCATAAGAATGACTTCTTCGCCGGATAAAACAGCGCTACCGGTTAAGTCGGGCGTAATCGTTCCTTTTGCGTTTAGGATGAGTGGTTTGCCGTGATTCGATTGAATCTGTGCGTGGCTTTCAAAAGTCGTGCCATCTGTTTTAAAATTGGCGCTGATGGGGTTTAAAGTAACCCCTAAAGTTGGCAGTGTTAGGGTGCCGTTTTCGAGTGTGATGTGCCCGATGAGTTTAGGCTTGTTTAATACGCCTGAAATATGAATTAAGGCATTGATTTCTCCATTGGGTTTTTGAAGCATGAGTCCAAGCTCACTTTGTTTAGCAAGCTTATCTAAAAACGCAAGAGAACTAACAAACAGTTGTGCTTGTCCTGAAATCACTTGTGTTTTAGGCGGCGCTTTATCGAGGCGAATATCAGGAAGCTTGAGTTGAATGCGGCTCGAAATATTGTCATCAAGTTGTCCATAAGCATTTAATACGAGTGCTTCAGGCGTTAAATTGGCCTTAATAGACGCGCTCTTAAAATCAATGCGTTCAAGCATACTGTCTTTAGGAAGTTGATAACTGCCTTTGGTGAGATGTGCGGTTAAAACCGCATGTTGCATATCATACACGGTGGCATCTGCCGTGAGTTTGCTTTTAAGATTGTCTAAACCCGCTAAATCAGCATGAATATGCCAGGGGCCATAGAGCGGGCCTTTTAAAGTAATTTTATTGTTTTTGAAATTAAAATAACCGGTAAATGCTTTAAAATCGCCGCTGAATTTAATGGTATCTAATGCGGTCTGATTTTTATTATCTGTTAGTTTTAATTGATTAATCTCGAGTGTTTCGAGCATAATATTGAATGGATAATATGAGGAAACATGCCATTTTAGATGCATGTTTTTAAGTGTGATGCTTTGCTTTTGATGGGTATAGGTAAGGGTTCCAAAGGCAAGGTGTTGTAAGAGTTTGCCGTTTAGTTGCTGTGTGGTTAAGGTACCGGGTAACAGTAAATTCGCAATGCGCAGCGTAAGCTTTAAGCCAGGCGTTGTGCTAATTAAAAATGTTAGTATGCCAAATAAAAAAATCAGCAATAAACCAAAGCGTAATAAGAGTGCGCGTATTAAATGAAATTTAAAATTTATTTGCATTAGATATCAGGTCCCATGTTGACCACAAAACGCACCCCTGTATTTGGCATACGGTTTATGTATTTATCGACGGGTTGTGCCAGTGCCATTTTGATGGGGCCGACCGGTGAGCGCCACATGAGCCCCGCACCTACATCGTATTGCACGAGCTTTGGGTCTGGACGATAAACCGTTCCTTTGTCGATAAACGCAATAACATACCACGTAGGCACCGTTTCTTTTTGTGCTTCTATGCCACCATAACTCAAAAGTTTACCCGGACCAATGGAGTTATAACTAAATCCTTTCATGTTTTCAGGGCCACCTAAGAGTTGTGCTAGTGATAAAGGCAGCGCATAAACATCTTTCACTTGTGTCACACTTTGTAAGATATGCCCATAAAAACGGGTTCGAATCACATCGACTGTGATAGCACCTTTGGCATCAAGTATGAGTTCGGCAAGGCTTAAGCTTGAGAACACGGCGCGTGTTGCAGCAAGGCCATTGACGGTAATATTAAATCCTGAGGGTGAAAACAGCGGATCGGTGACCTCATGCCAAGAAAGCGTTGCGCGTGGATAAACAACCGTGCGTTCGGCAGGGTCTTGTTTATCATAACGAAAGGCTTCATGTAGGCCATTTAAAGATAAAATATGCTGATATTTAGGCGTAATATGTTGATACACCAGTGATAATCGGCCGGATTGGCTGTTACCACTGACGTAATTTAAGTTGTTAAATCCGCCGTTGATATTAAATTGATCGTGAACCGGGTCGCGCCCAGGTATCGAATATTTGGCCTGTGCCGCATTTTGATTCGATGAACCCTGAGCGATAAAGTCGAGTTTATGACCAGAAGCGTTTACAGGAATAATATGTAGGCCAAAACGTCCACGTGCGCCTGTGTCTGTACCATAACCGCCAGAAATCGAATAGCGAAATCGCTCCACCGGTTCTAAATAAACATCGAGCGGCACGTAGCGATTATTTTCATTACCGGGCTTAATATCAATGGTTTTAAAGAAACCACTTGATTTTAAATTTGAGTTTAATTCCATGATGTCATCGTTTGAATAAGGATGCCCATATTTAAAAGGCACATAGCGGTAGAGTAAGCGGTTAGAGAGAATAACGCGTTTATTTGAAAACAGTGAATTCTGACTGCCTTCTGGATTTAAAATCGCTAAAATTTTTGAAAATCGTGGCAGAGGGGGAGCATCTTTTACTGGGGGCGTTTTGCGTGCTTCACCGGTTCCAAATCGAATGCGTCCAAAATAAGAACGAATGCCTGTATCTAGATGTAAAAGAATCGTTGCCTGATTTTTTTCGCGATCAATCAAGACAGCGGCTTCTTCAAACGTTGAATTAAGATAGCCTTGATGCTCGGCCGCATTGGTTAAATTATTTTTGGCTTCTTCGTATAAAATGCTATTAAAGCCATCGCCTGTGTGAATTGGGAGTGTATGATACGCTTGCCTGATTTCAGGGTTATTTCGACCAGGCCCTGAAATTTGAATGTTTAAATGCTTTATAACAAGCTGCGGGCCTGGATTAACATGAATGCTATTTGCTCTGATGGTAATGCTTGGATTAAAAAAACCATATGGGGTTAACGCTTTCTTAATTTGATTTTCTAAAATACGCTCTGAAATACGTTGATTGCTTGGATGCGCATATAAATCAGCGAGGCGATGTAGAACATTGGTTTCTTGTGTTTTCTCAAGGCCTGTAATGTTAAATACAGGCGGTTTTGGCGTGCTGGCTGCTGTGATAAACACAAGCGAGATTAAAAAAGCGAAGCGTTGCCAGTGTTTATTCATGAATAACAGAAAGCGCTTCTTTTGTTTGATTGGGTAGATGCGCACGTGCATGGTCTAAAACAGCGTTTGGCATGCCGGCAAGTGCTGCAACATCTAAGCCATAGCTTTTGCTCGCAGGGCCTGATTGTATTTGATACAAAAATACAATGCGGCCGTCTACCAAAGTTGCGTCAACATGTATATTTTTAATATGTGTTGAGGTATCAGCAAGTGTTGTCAGTTCAAAATAATGCGTTGAAAATAGCGTATAGGCTTTAATGTTTTCAGCAAGATATAAGCAACAGGCATGCGCGATTGCAACGCCATCGGATGTGCTTGTGCCGCGCCCAATTTCATCGATTAGAACCAAGCTGTTTTCTGTTGCATGTCTTAAAATATAAGCTGTTTCAGTCATCTCAACCATAAACGTTGAGCGGCCTTTTGCTAAATCATCATTGGCGCCAATGCGTGTGAATAATTTATCAATAGGGCCTATTGAAGCGCTTTTTGCAGGGACATAGCTGCCGATGTGTGCAAGTAAAATAATTAAAGCCGTTTGGCGCATATAGGTGGATTTTCCACCCATATTAGGGCCTGTGATGAGCAAGGTATTTTGTGTGGGTGTCAGTGTTAAATTATTGGCAATAAATTGATTTTTAAGCAGTGCTTCAATCACGGGATGTCGGCCGGCTTGGATATTAATGCCTGGCGTATTCGTGAGTGTTGGGGCATGCCAGTTGAGCGCTTCAGCGCGTTCAGCAAGCGTATTTAAAACATCAAGTTCAGCAATGGCATTGGCTGTATGTGTGAGCAGGGTAATATGCGTTTGTAATGTACTTAAGAGCTCATCGTATAAGGCACGTTCACGTGCTTGTGCTTTCGATTCGGCCGAGAGCACTTTTTCTTCAAAGGTTTTAAGTTCGGCGGTAATATAGCGCTCGGTATTTTTAAGCGTTTGTTTGCGTTCGTAATGCGCCGGAATCGTACTTTTGGATTGCGCGCGTGAGAGTTCAATATAATAGCCATGCACGCGATTAAAACCAAATTTAAGCGTCGAGAGGCCTGAGCGTTTCTTTTCTTCTGCTTCAAGTTGTTTTAAAGCATCGGTTGAATGTTCACTGAGCGCGCGATACTCATCGAGCAAGCTATCATAGCCTGTTGCAATGACACCGCCATCACGAATCAGCACGGGTGGGGTTTCGACTAAGGCTTTGTTCAGTAGTGCGAGCAAATCAGGCTGCGGGGTAAGGGCATCTGCAAGCGCTGTGAGTTGTTCTGCTTGATATTGCTGAAATAAAAGCTGGTGTAGTTCGGGAAGTACAGTCAGTGTTTCACGCACTTGAATTAAATCGCGTGGACGCGCTGATTTCAAAGCAATGCGTGAGGCAATGCGTTCAAGATCGCGTGTTTTTTTGATGGTTTGATGGATTAAATCTATCTCTTGTTTTTTGATTAATTCAGCAATACTTTGTTGGCGTGCGTTAAGGCGTGTATGACAACGCAATGGGCGATTTAACCAGCGCTTTAAAAGCCGGCTTCCCATCGAGGATGCGCTGTGGTCTAAAGTATTAAAGAGTGTATTTGCATCTGTACCTTGTTGATTATTAAATAAGCCTAAATGTAATTGCGTGGCTGCATCGAGCTCTAAATAATCATCGTTCTTTTCAAGCGTTAAAGTGCTTAAATGCGGGAGTGCTTGGCGCTGCGTAATATTTAAATAAGCAAGTAGTGCACCTGCCGCAGAAAAAGCAGTCGGATAGTTTTGCTCGCCAAAAGCATGTAAATCATGTGTATCAAACTGCTCACATAAAGCAATTTTTGCTTGTGCGAGTTCAAATTCCCAAGCAGGGCGGATATGCAATGGATAAGGGGTTTGTTTTAATGTGTGAGCCAGTGTTTCTTGAATTAAAATTTCAGCAGGATTTAAACGCGTGAGTGCCGCCATGAGTTCAGCATGATGATTAAGCTCTAAAAGATGAAATCGCCCGCCACTTAAATCAACCCATGCAAGACCAATATTATTTTTAGTGGCGTGAATCGCAACCAGCAGCGTATCAGATTTTGCGTCGAGCAGGACGTCATCCGTCACAGTGCCTGGGGTGACAATACGAACCACTTGGCGCTCAACAGGACCTTTGCTTAAAGCAGGGTCGCCGATTTGTTCACAAATCGCGACAGATTCGCCTTTTTTGATGAGGCGAGTTAAATAATTTTCAATGGCGTGATAAGGCACACCTGCCATAGGAATCGGTTTGCCATTGGCTTGCCCGCGGTGCGTGAGGTTTAAATCAAGCAGCTTTGCTGCATGCACAGCATCTTCAAAAAATAGCTCATAAAAATCACCCATGCGGTACAGCAGTAGCATGTCAGGATGATTGGATTTGATGCCTAAATATTGTTGCATCATGGGAGTATGTTTGGGAGTAGGCATGAAAAGCTCAATATATAATTGAAATTAAAATCGAAACGAGTTTAACAAAAGCTGGCGCATTCGGCGAGCGTATTGTCATGCAAAAAAGACCGTTTGTTGTTCATTGTGCTCATTTAGAGTATAATAATTTTTTTTTGAGAAATTCCCCCATGCCCCCTGTTACTTTTATACAACTTTTGAAAAATATTTTAAACTTCATGCGTGATGCTTTAAATACCTTTTTCTCTCCTGCTTTAGTAGAAACTCCTCTTTTAGGAGTTATAGAAATTACTGCTTTAGAAATTACTGCCTTAGAAATTCCTGCTTTGGAGGCTCCCGTTTACAGGCATTTTTTTCCAAATACGCATGTGCCTGTAGTTATTGAGCCTGTAGGTGCTGATAGTCAATTTAACGCGCTTTCTGCGCAACAGTTATTCGATATATTTACTTCATCAGGGCAGCATTATGTACCACTAGGACGCTACAAGCCAAACGTGATTATTCCACCATGGGGTAGGCAGGGGGACGAACCTCACGAAATATATATATATCGTGATAATGGTCAATTAGAAACAAAAGGAATGGTTTTTCATTTTTCAAACATAACGAAAAATATAAAAGCAGTTGAGATTAAGTTTGATCTGAAAGCCCATCGAAGCATCGAAGATTTAGTTAAAATCCTTTCTGCGATTCCTTCCCATGTACAATCTATTAAGTTAAAAGGTAACCAGTTGTTTTTTAATGATGATGATTTGAAGAGGCTTGGACCGGTAGAATTGCGTTCTAAATTAATATTAGATGAAAGTGAACTGCATCGGTTTGTTCGATCGTTTCCTTCGAGACTAAGAACTTCCCCACAGGAAGCGTTAGAGGATAAAGCCTTTATTCACAGACTAACCTCTGATTTAGTCAAACATTGTAGTTTTTTTCTTCGTGAAGGCTCGGAAATAAATGAAAGAGAGCGTGCGAACAATGCTATTGTTGCTCATTTTTCTTGATGTCTATAGCCGATGAGTGATTATGGCAAGGTGGAGAAGTAGGTTTTGGATTGCCGCGTGCTTCCCATTCGTTAGGTGTATATAAATGCAGGCTTAAGGCATGCAAGCCTGTTTTAAATTCATGCTGCGCCAAATCATTGATTAAGCGATGGCGCGCGATGCGTGTTGTGTTGTTAAATTTGTCTGAAACTAAAATCACTTTAAAGTGTGTTTCAACGCCTGGGCGACTGTGATTACCGGATTCATCTAAAACATCTAAAAATACTGGTAATAAAGCGGAAGATAGCGCATCATGTAATCGTTTTTTTCGAGTCATCGGAAATAGCATATCGTACGTAAAAGATGTCACGGAGTGTAAGCATTTTTTGCGTGTTTGTCACCTGATACCAAGGAAGATGTATCATGAAATATTTAAAAAAATCTCAAATTAAATCTCAAACCAAACCCCAAGGCTTTACTTTAATCGAGCTCATGATTGTGGTTGCAATTATTGGCATATTAGCAGCTGTTGCAATACCCGCTTATCAAGATTACACCACGCGAGCGCGTGTGATTGAGGGGGTTAATTTAGCGTCTGCTGCAAAGCTTGCGATTTCTGAGTCGGTGTTAATCACGCATAGTTTACCTAAAACGCAAACCGAGACAGGCTATGAAAGCCCCCCTGCAACACCTAATGTTGCGTCTATTAGTATTTTAGATAAAACAGCAGCAATTGTTGTGATGTACACAGCGGCAGTGGGTAAAAAAAGCACGTTAATTTTAACCCCAACCTTGCATGCAACAGGCGATGTATCTTGGGTATGCAATGGCGGCACACTTGCCTCTAAATATCGACCGGCTACGTGTCGCTCATATGGAAGCTAAGTACTTGACAAAAATTCTCTCGAACCCTATTGTGTACACAAGGGTACACATTTTAGGGTGCGATATGAGTTCATCTGTTTTAAAAGTTGGTGTGCGTGAATTTCGTTCACATCTTCCTCAATATCTTTTGACAGCTGTTCCTGTTGCGATTACGCGTCATGGAGAAACAGTTGGTTATTATATTCCAACACGGCAGCATGTAAAACAATCTAAGTTGGATGCGCTAAAAGAAGCAGCGCTTAAACTTGAAAAACTACTGGTTTCGGAAGGTATCAGTGAAGATGAATTACTAGTCACGTTTCGTGCACTACGAAAAGAAGGACAAAAAGAATAATGTCTCTTCGTTGTTTGGCGCTAGATGCAAATATTTTGATTCGGGCTGTTTTAGGAAATAAAGTAAGAGATTTAATTGTTAAGCATGCTGAAACAGTCAATTTTTTTGTGCCTGATGTTTGTGTATTGGATGCTGAAAAATATTTACCTCTTATTTTTGAAAAACGTAACCTTTCTGTTGAGCCAGCATTGTCGCTGCTATCGAAGCTTCAATGTCTGTTTAAAATTGTAGATAAAACGATTTATGAAAAACATGCAAAAGAAGCCTATGAACGTATTAAAAGCCGTGACATTAATGATTGGCCTATTGTAGCAACTGCACTGGCTTTAAATAGTGCGATTTGGACAGAGGATCAAGACTTTTTTGGTTCAGGGATACCGACGTGGACAACAGATCGGGTGCATATTTTTTTTGAAACAAAAAAAGAAAGTTTATTTCAAATGATGAGTCAGAAGGAACTGGAAATCGTTTAGATCTATCAGCCTCCGACCCCGTAGGTTTTAAATTGATTACTCATCTTACGCACTGACACTTGATTCATAATCTCAAATTCATTAAAAATTCGCCTTTATAAAATAACTTGAAGTTTGGTCACGTCTTTAGACGGAAAGTTGATTAGAACGTCCTTCTCCCGCGGGCGGGAATGACAGCTTCAGTGGGTATGACAGATAAACAGAAGGAAAATTTTAATGAATTTGAGATGTAAAGCAAGAGTCAGTGCGTAAGGTGAGTTGATTAATAGAATTAATTTGAATCACTTCTATACCCAATTTACTTCAAGATGCGAGTTTTACACCAGACTTAGTCATCTCCGCGTAGGCGGAGATCTATTATAAATGTACACTCGTGTTGCTTTCAGGATGGATCTCCGCTCTTCCAACTAGCCTTAAGTTTTAGTTGACAATAGGTCATAGCTTTAGACGAAAAGTTATTTAGAACGCCCTTCTCCCGCGGGCGGGGGAAGGTGCCCGTAGGTCCGACCCGGAGACATCGGTAACAGAAGTGACCGGAGACATAGGTAACAGTTAATCTGGATCCAGACAAATAATAAGGAGTCTGTGATGCCTTGGATAGAGACTGAA
>JASJHH010000193.1:0-2941 GCA_033791145.1 Legionella sp. | reverse complement strand
GAGCGGCGATCAACGTACGGGTCAGCTATTCTTCTATCTTTTGGGGGTTGATTTCTTTTTATTTTGGGGAACTCCCATTTTATGAATCTAATCTTTTTAATACAAAAACCCCAGCCCTCAATGAGAGTGGGGTAAACGGTCGGGACATATTGCCTCCGTTATTGTTGTCTATGCTGGCGGGGATAAAGATCAAGGGGATCAAGTCATTATCTTAGCCAGCAAGAGGTTATTTTTTTGGTTCTTTTTTTATGACACTTTTAAATTTTACTCCGACGCCTAAGGGGCTTAGACGCGCTACTTCTACTTTCAGCCTTTTATTTTGACTAAATATTGTCCCTGGTATAGTAAGTTCAAAAATTAGTCCAATATTAAAAAATTGACGACTTTCAACAAAGCATCCAGTGAGGCTTAAATCACTTATGAAACCATCGTAAAATTTATTTTCAAATCCGAAAGTCGCTGGTTTATAGTAATATTTTCTTGGATGTTTCCTTAAATCTATTATCTGATCCGAATCAGTTTCTAATGATTTCTTTTCATCGTGAGGTTTAACATATTTAACACCATAACCATAGAAATAGGGAGAATTTTTTAGTCTCTTTCCCCATTTAATTTTTACATGATGGCACTTGTAGTTTCCTGTTTGGCTATGTGGGAAATCATCTATACGTATAAAAACTTTCGCTCCCGGCAGCAAAAGTTGATCTGACTCAAAATACAAACCATCATCGCTGCAATTTAACATTCGATTGTTTTGTATAGCCCCGATGTCCAGTGATTCGAGAGTAGCTATTGTATTACCGTTCATACGTTCGTTATGACGCTTTTCCATTAGTTTTTCCATTTGCTAATTCTTTTTTTCTTTCTTTGCGCCAGTATAGGCCTTTAGATTTTAGGTTTTCATCAATAAGTTGCAAAATATGGTTATTAAGAAAACGAAATTCAGCCTCAGCTATAGGAGTTACCCTAATTATTCCGTATCAGAAATTCTAAGAGTTTCAAGGACTATTATCATAGGCAATCGTTTGTCTAAAAATTTTACTTTGTTTGGTCTGTTTTTTCTTTGGGTCTTTCCAATAGGTGAGGATAGCTCTTTTTCACCTTTTTCATGAGTTCAGGGTCTAATTTGGCTTGGTAAAGAGTTTTTGCTCCTGATAATTGCTTGATATTTAGATTTTTAGCTCCTGTAAGATTGGCATCTCTAAGATCAGCTTCTTCAAAAAAAGCTGACAAGAGATCGGCTCCCTGTAGACTGGCTTTCTCAAGGATGGTTCCCTCAAAATCAGCACCCTTACAATCGCTATTTTTGAGATTTGTTTCGGTAAGATTTGAGTTTCTAAAGTTGCTTCCTGTGAGTTTAGCACTTTCTAAATTTGCTCTATAAAGGTTAGCCTTTTTTAGATCAGCTTGACTAAGGTAAGATTTTTTCAGATTCGTTCTTATAAGGTTAGCCTGATGAAGGTTAACTCCAAAAAGGTTTGACTGTTGCATGTTGGCAAATGAAAGAACAGCCTTTTTCAGAGTTACTTCTTTTAAATTTGAGAAATGTAAATCAGCCCTTTTCCCTTCTTTCCCCTTAGACTTTAACCATTTCATATGTTCCTTAAGAATCTGTTTCAATACATCTATAGACATTTGACGCAATTTACCTTGAGTACCAAAAGAGGGCTTTTGTTTCTCTAAATGCTGATCTTTCTGTTTTTTTTTGTCTTCATTCACTTTAGGCTAATCCTCATAAAGAAAAAAGCCCCACTTCACATGTTCTTCAGTAAAGCAAGGTTTAAAAATATGGTCCTAATCCCCCCATGTTAAATTCCAACTCAAAGGGTTCTTGCCAATTCAATTAATCTACTGATAATTTTACATATATTACTGGAAGTGTCAAATTGGAAATTGATATGTGCAAGACCAATTGTTGCTTGGTTGGCGATTAGATGCCCTGAGGGGAGCAGCCATTGAAAGCCGTAAGGTGTTAACCAGAAAATGGCATTTCATATATCTTTTGTATATCCCAATAAAACCAGTGGCGGTGAAATTGCAGATAAATAGCAGATACCACAGGTTCACCCAATGGTGTGATAAGTTGGCGATAGTGCAGTTTGATAAGACAGAATTCAATTGTGATGTTTCACAAAAAACAGTTACAGCCCCGATAGCGAGGGCTGCAACTGACAAATTGCATATATCACCAAATTTTTGAAATCGGTTTATTTATTTTCCACTCCGCACTGGTAATACGGTACCGACGCCTGAGTGAGTTTTGCGCAGTCAATACTCTCGCCCATAAGTAAAATTAAAGCGGGCAGCTATCTCGTCACGAGTTTCTGATGCCCAACAACTTTCGGCAGTAGTGTCTATAAGTTTAGGAATATGGTAACCACGTTTGTTCTGAATTTCAGGATCATAAAGACTTATGAGTTCTGCCAATGTTGGCATGCGCCAGTCTGTGTGGTCGCCACCACTGTAATTTTGACAATACGAACGGGCATCAGTCCAGTTTATGTGATTCCCATTGTCCTTTGCTGACCACATCAGTCCAGTCTTTGTGTCTGTAACAGTACCATCGCCATTGTTAACAAAGCGGTCTGATGCCATTGCGGGTATAACAATTAAGCCGAGAAATACAAACAAACCAATAGCCAATATAATTTTTTGAGTTAATAAAATTCTTGTGTAAAATTTCATCGCAAATTCCTCCTAAAAATGGCCATATCGTCAAAGATTTATTTGAAATCATACTTTTAGAATTAAACTACTAAAAGTAGGACATAGTGAGAAGGTCAATGAAACGCCACAAAAGTCGATAAACTACGTCAGTAACAACTGTTTGTGCCGGGGTTTTCCGTCCTCATCTTTTAATGGCTATTGAAGCGAGAAATATGTCAACTCCCAACAGGATATAGTTCTGTTAGGAGCGTGATAGGCACAATTTGAGGGGGTT
>JASJHH010000192.1:0-5462 GCA_033791145.1 Legionella sp. | reverse complement strand
GAATACAGTCTTTATTCGGTTGCGCTCGCGAACGTGATGATTGCATTCCAAAGCCCAAACCTTCAATTACAGATAGACAATAGAATAGATGCATATTTTATAAAAATTGTTCCTTTTAGGAGTGGGCTTGAGATATTAAATTCAGCCAAAATCACTTTATCTTTCGCGACAAAAGACTTTTTTGAAGCACTCTGGAAGGGTAAAACGTTAGTTAATGTGATATTTAAGCAGTTAGCTGAAGCGGGTTACACCTATGAACAGCATCCATCAGTTTATGATGCATTTTTAACGCGCTGGAAAGCTTCAGGGAGTGTCTCGTATAACGATATGAAGCTTTTAAGAGCATTACAGAAATACGCTAGAAAAAATAATATGGCTTTGGCGTCTGCAGCAGTCAATGAAGCAGAAGTGCTTGATATTCAGCATATTTTAGATGTAAAACCCGCACCGCGTTTTATCGATGGCCGCGTGAATAAAACAGAAAGTACTTATGCATTGCAAGCCTTTTTAAAGTTGATTGCGAAAGCGGAAATCAATGAAATTCAAATGGATTATGATTCATTTGAAGGCTATACCATTCAAATTAGTGGTGGGCCCCAAATTAATTTAAATTTATTTTTAAAAAATGTGAACTTTTCTAATTTTTATCTAAATAAAGCATCGATTAAGCAGTTAGCTGATAAAATTGAAAGCTTAACAGGTAAAGCAATGTCTGATATTGAGCTTTGCGCTTTGCCTGATCAATTATCCCTATCTTCACAAGCAGTGATTAGTTATTACCTTTCTCAAAAATATAGAAACATAAACAGACTGCTTCGTGGCGAACCATTACTCCATGAAACGGAATTTGAGTGGTTAAAACCGCGCCATGGCCAACCTAATTTACTCGTTAACTTTCTTTGTGGCATATTGGTGAATGATGCAGCCAGAAGGCTACTTGATGTTGATTCAAAGCTTCCCTTTATAGCATATCCTGTTTTAGATAGAGCAGATGATTATGATGTTGAGCGGATAAAGCGCATGACGTCAAATCCTCAAAAAACGCCGGAAGTTAAAAGTTTTAGTGTTTTTTCTAATGGCTCACCTCACTTTAATCGTGAAGCACTGATGCGTACAAAATTACAAGCGAGTGGGATGCGCTTTTTTGTGATTAAAGGGCCAGGGGGGCAAGATCTTGAAGGCGAAGTACTGCTTCCAGGTGGTCAGAGTTTTATATATGAACAAGGGGCTGATAAATTATTGTATGCTTCTCTTGCGAATGCCCCGATTTATGATAAGGCAGAGTGCTATTTATCAGATACTGCTTTGATTTATGCTTATCATACGTACTTAAAGCATCCATACAAGCTGGTTAAAAGTGAAGTACGGGTAGGCAATCAACTCATACAGCGGCCAAATCATGGATTACCATATACTTATCGGGTGAAGAATAATATCCAAATGGTTTTGAATTATTTTTTGCGATATGCAAAAGATGAAGGGTTTAGGCTGTTTTGTAAAAATGCCTCCAATGAAGTGCTAGAAGACTTAAAGCTTTGTGCAGTTTTTAGTGTCACAGGACGAGAGAGTGAAGTATCAGCAGAAGATGATCTCCAATTATATCAATCATTTAGAATGGCATCATGCCTTCATTGTGCTACGTTTATTGCGATAAAATCGAGTGCTAATAAAGATCACTTATTCAATATCATTGAGTTTATGGGGCATCCTAAATACGAAACATTTTTTGAAACAGATAAGAGATCGATTTATATGCATCGTATTGTGACAACTGCCCGAAATATTGACCTCTTACGTTGTTACACGCGTAATGAATTTATCAAAAGCGTGCTTGAACCCCTTAGGGATTTATCTGAAACGAGTGACGCCCAAACGCTTAAACTCAATCAAATGGTTAAATATTGCGCCGATGTATTAAAGGTACAGGGTAATGGCTTATGCATAGATGCAAATATATCAGGAGAGCTAGCGCAAGTAACACGCGGGTATGAAAAGCCTTTTGATAAGCTTCATACTTGTCTTCATGAGCTAGATAAGGTGACTGCGACAGTCCCTTATCCTGAGTTTGATGCGCCTGAAGTTGAATTAAATTCAGAACAGACTCAAAGTAGCTTATCCTGCTGAGTCACGTAAAGTCCATGTGCGTGACTCAGTAGCTGATTTGTTTGTTTTAACCCAAAGCAGAGAAGGCTTAATGGGGTTTTTAATGGGTGCGGATGCTGCATGGAGTGCTGCTGAGAAAGCATATTTTTTATTAACCTGCTGCAATGCTCGCCAAACAATTTTAGAATCTTTAGATTGATCATCTAAAATCAAATAATCTCCCCGATAGACCACAGCAACAGGTTTTCCTTTGAGTGCGCGTTTTAATGCGAGCTCGATGTGTCGCCATTTTTTGGCATGATTTTGAGTGATTTGTGCTTGTGAAGCTTGATGTTGGAACGCAACACGCGCGTGTGCATTGTTGTTTTTTGTTGCGTCAGGCTCGCTTGGGTGTTGTTTTAAGAAAAAGCTACATAATGTATCAATTAATGCAGGATAGCGCCAAGTGGTTTGAGGCTTAGTTTTAGGGCCTTTATTAATATAAAGGGCAAAAGCGAGTGTGTGTGCATTCGCTGTATATAAATAGCCAGATAAGCTTACAATGCCTCTCATCGTACCGGTTTTCGCGCGAACAAAGCCTTTTTGTGAGGGTTTTTTTAAGCGTTTTCTAAGTGTACCGTCACGACCTGCAACAGGCAGTGCAGCAATATATTCATACGCGAGTGGAAAGCGAGCGTATAAAAACTGTAAAAGCTCAACGGTTTGTTTTGGCGTCAGTTTATCTTGTCGAGAGAGTCCTGAACCGTCAGTAAAGTTAGCTTTATTAAAGTTGATGCCAGTTTCTGCTTGTAAAAACTTTTTAAGAATACTTTGTGCGCCTGCCCAACTGACAGGCGCGCCGTTTAAAACAGCGGCTGTGTGTAAATAAAGGCTGTCTGCATACAAATTATTAGATGTTTTGAGCGTTTGTGTGAGCAGTTGAGACAGGGTTCTAGATTGATGTTTTGCTAGCAATAAAGCATGGGCTGGTTTTCTGCCGTATAGTATTTTTCCATCTAAGCGAATGCCCAGTGCTGATAGTTCTGAGCGAATTTGTGCTTTGGCATAAATAGTAGGATTTTTAATCGCGAGGCCTTGTTGCGCTGACCACTGGCCAGCACCAATACATCCACGAACAGTGAGTTGATTTTTAGCATCCATGAGATAACTTAAACCACAATTTTTAGCTTTTGCTTTGGTGATTACTTCGTTATTAAGTTTGAGGCCGTTATTTGAAGGGCGTAATTCAATGACGGCATGCTGACCCACGCGTGCTGCAGGATTAACGGTAACGACCAAACGATTTTCATCGAGAATCAGTGGAGCGAGTGGCGCGCCATAGCTATACACCAAATCTTTTTTGGTCCATCCTGGTGCATAAGGAGAAATACCGTGACGGCTACTGATGAGTACGATATTGCCTTTGATGCGGGTAATGCCCCAGGTTTTAAGTTCGCTTAGTAATTGCTTTAAATCTTTGCTTGTAAATGAAGGGTCTCCGGGAAGATATAAATAAATTGAGCCATCTAAAACTCCTTTGTCTAGATGATGTGCATTGGTGCTGAGTTCAGTTTGAAAGCGATAATTTGGACCGAGTGCAAGGAGTGCCGCAGCATCAGAAAATAATTTCATGTTGCTTGCAGGAATAAATGCGTTAGATGCATTGCGCGAATATAACGTTTCGCCGGTATTTAAATCAACGACTAAAGCACCAATATTGATGGCAGGATCGACACGTTTTAAAAGTAGATCAACATCGTTTTGTAAAGGGGTGGCCCATAGTAAAGGTGTAAATATATAAAAAGTAATAGACAGTAAAATCCGTTTCATGGGTAAGCTATCCTTTTTTACGCAGTTCTATCTGAAGAATAGTCTAAAGATTTAGATTTGTCGTTTTATTCATATTCAGGCAGTGGGTGTTGATCAGGAAAAATATCGGCAAGTGAAACAGACAAACCATCTTCACGCACGACACGGGCATGTTTACGTTGTAATTGGCGGGGTTCATCAACGCCACAGGAGTGGCATAGGGTTTCAACTTCATGTGCAATACTATTGGCATAATGATACACACGGTCTACTTTATTTTTAATCACCAATCCGTTTTGTAAGCGTAAATTATGTGTGGCAATGCCTGTCGGACAAGTGTTTTGATGGCACTTCATGGATTGAATACAGCCAAGCGCTAACATAAAGCCACGGGCAGAGTTCACAAAATCAGCACCCGCACACAGTGCCCAGGTGACATCAGCAGGTGTGACTAATTTACCGCTTGCAATAATTTTAATGCGATCGCGTAGGTTATAAATCACGAGAATATCAACGAGTTTAGGCAGTGATTCAGAAATAGGAATGCCTACATAATCCATAAGCCCTTGTGGTGAAGCACCGGTGCCGCCATCAGCACTATCAAGTGTAATAAAATCAGGCGCTGATAAAATGCCACGTTGATGAATAGCAAGGCACAAATCATGTAACCATTCATAGCTACCGAGCACAAACTTACAACCGACAGGCTTGCCCGTTACTTCACGAATGTGCAGGATCATATCTAATAACTCATCGACGTTTGCAATATCAGGGTGTCGGTTTGGACTAATCGAATCAATATGTGGCGGAATACCGCGAATTTCAGCGACTTCTTCACTGACTTTAACCGCAGGCAAAATACCGCCTTTTCCAGGCTTAGCGCCTTGGCTGAGTTTAATTTCAAACATTTTGATGTTTTTATTTTTCGAAAAAAATTGGAGGCGCTCGTCTGAAAGTTCGCCGGCTTTATTACGAAAGCCATATTTTGCTGTACCAATTTGAGCAATCACGTCACACTCGCCCTCAAGATGATACGGTGATACGCCACCTTCCCCTGTATTTAACCAGCAACCTGCTTTTTTAGCACCTTGTGATAAAGCTCTAATCGCAGGTTTTGAAAGCGCACCATAGCTCATAGCTGAAATGTGAAAAATATGATTCGCAACATAAGGCGTTTTACAATGCTTACCAATCGTCAGTGGTTTGATATGGGCCTCGCCTGAAGACAGCACAGGGAATGGTGCGCTGACAAAATAAAGGGTACCCGTGTGATGCAGGGGTCTCGTTGATCCAAAGCCAACGGTTGTATCTACATGTTTAGCTGCGCGATAAACCCAATTGCGCTCAGCCCGGTTAAACGGCAATTCTTCCCTATCATTTGCAAAAAAATATTGCCTAAAAAATTCGCCTAAATATTCACACCAATATCTTAAATGCCCAATTAAGGGATAGTTTCTAAGGATAGAACGTTTTTTTTGATGTTTATCTAAGAAATAAACCACCACAAAAACAAAAAAAACAAAAAAAATCAGAAGTCGTGAGTAAAGCTGATCAAGAATCAGCGAGTCAAA
>JASJHH010000191.1:0-10519 GCA_033791145.1 Legionella sp. | reverse complement strand
AAGAAGGGGTTAGTTTGAATACGCTAACTATTACGTTGCTTGCGCAAGGGTTGGCTAAAGGTAAAAACGATTGAAGCATCTAGTTCGAAGTGCGACAACCCTCGCCGAACCTACTTATTCTGTGGTTTGGCATGCTTTGTTAACTGTTAATAACATTAGCAGTTTTTCGTGTCACATTTCAAATTAATCATTACTAATTCTAAGATGCTTAAGGACTCAGTGCCATCGACATGGCCGTTGTACTCATACCTACGGGGCCGGAGGTTGACCCCGTAGGCTTATTTAATCCCTATTCAAACATACTTTATTTAATGCGATACCCAACAAGCCGAGTAAAGTATAAATAACAGCTAATACACTCGTGCCCGAATAAGGCAATATAGCAACAAGCCCACTGAGTGCAAAAGCAAGAAATAGCTGAAAAGAGGCGAACAATGCCCCTGCACTCCCTCTTTTATCATGAAAAGGGCTCAGCGCCATCGACATAGCCGTTGTACCCATTAAAGTCAGTGCAACCATTGCAATCGAAGCCCCGATTAAAACCAGTGGAATATTCATATAACTCATAGCGCTTGGAATTAACAAAAAAATACCACTGGTTAATATCAGCATAATACCCGCATTCATAATTTTATGATTTTTAGATTTTAGAATAAAAACAGGTGAAATCACTTTTGTTACGGCGCCAGACACACCAACAATTGCTGTTAACCAACCAAACATAATCGGTGATGTATGAAACTGCTCTTGAAAAATAAAAGAACTTAACGTGATATAAATAATATTAATCGACAGTGAAATGCCCCCTAATAAAACAGCACCCACAAAAAAACGATTTTTAAAAAAAGACGCATAATTTCTCAAAAGAGGTTTGAGTGCAAAAGCAGCACTGTCTTTATGTTGATTGGTTTCTTCGAAAAATATAATAAAGCTGATTAAAACTATCGAAATAAAAACGCCAAGCACAATAAAATTAGCCTGCCAATTAAACCAATGCTGAATATAGCCGCCTAACACAGGCGCAAATAAAGGAGATAAACTTAAAAATAACGTAAAATAAGAACCTATCGCTGCCAAACGTTCATTTTGCATCACGTCTGCTGCAATAATGCGTGCAAGCCCCCAAGAAACACCAGAGCCAACACCTTGTAGTAATCTTAAAATTAAAAAATACTGAACTGAATGTACAGTAATCATTAAAAAATTTGTGACACAAAATAGGATTAAACCAAAAAAAACAACCGGTTTTCGTCCTATTTTATCTGAGAGCGGGCCATACACGAGCACGCTAAACGCACCCCCTAACATATAAAAAGTAATAGACTGTTGCATCGATTGTTTATTAGTGTTTAATTCCAACATGATATGTGGCAAGGAAGCCAGATGAATATCAAGCCCAAGACCGCCACAAAGCGCTAATAAAATCGTAAGCGTTAACAACTTAAACTCTTTTCCTGTAATCCCAAAAGAGAAATAAGAACGCGTCATCTTAATAACCTCAAATTATCTGCTCTATCTTGTCCTATTGATTTAACACCTTCCAAAAAGCCCGCAGAAGCAGCACCAATAATACCACCAGCATGGATTAAATTTGGCGCTAAAAAAATTGCGCCAACGCCTAAGGTGATACCTAACATAGAACGAAAATGTCCTCGGTCTGAAGCATTACCTAGACCCTCTGCTGATACAAGAATAAGTACACCACCTAAAACAATGGTCCCCACTGCTGCATAAGCACCATATCGTGAACCTATATCCCTTCCACTTTCCATGGCTTTAAAAAATCGTGCCATTATGAATGCTTATTATTGATGCCAATATAAATATCCAGTGCCATTTGATTTGGATTGTGTGCGCGCTCATCATACACCTCAAAATCAGCAACATAGCTTCGTTTGCCTTCAAAATCAGCTTCGCCCATTCCCCAAATGTCTTGCCATGAGGCAATCACAATATCAGGCATTTGTCCTGATTCAGTTGTAAATTTTTGATAGGTACTTTGAGGAATAATCAATGATTTAAATTGAGATAAGTCTTGAGCTTCTCCCCCATCTACTGCCTCTCCAATAAAATAAGTATATTCGCCATGTTCATCACTGTCGTATTCGGTATAAGCGGCATACGTCACCCCCGGGTGAATACGACCTTTAAACGCATTAGCAACTTGTTCTCCCCAGTATTGACCCGCGAGCATCGCTATTTTAGAGGTTTCAGGATTCATTTCATCACGATTATTGGTTCTGATTTTTAATCCAATTAAATTGAGTTGCCCAAGGTTTAATTTTTCTTTTTGCATGATGTGCCTCATAAATTTTTACTCATAAAAAAACAGCTACTCGATTTGATATGCCCATGGCGTTCAAAATCAACTTGATATTCTAGTTTCTCATAAAAAGACTGGGCGTTCTGAAAACTCATGGTTGATACCGAGGCTTTTTTGCATCCCTCTTTTATCCCAAATTGATGTATCTTTTCCATCAGGTCGCGTGCTAGGCCTTTTTTTCTATAGGCTGAATCAACCCATAATTGATCTGTATAAATAACACCATAAATTACAAATCCATTCGCACCGGCAATGATATTATTTTTATCATCACGCGTAAAAAAATCAAATGGATATGCCTCACCATACTCTGGTGTTTCAGCGTTAATTTTTTGCGTTAAAAATTCAATATCTGTTTGATTAGATGATTCCGTCATGTTTAAAAAATCGCTAATTTTCGACATGTTATGAGTATATGTTTATAGCATCGACATATCCATGGTTTATATCGCTCCTAAAAAAACAACGCCATAGAAATATGATGCTCATATTCTCCATCAATACAAGCAGCGTTTATATGCCTGCCTTCTGCTATAAATCCAAGTTTCTTATACAACGCAATAGCTGGTTGATTGTTTTCACGTACGTTAAGCTCAATACGTGTTAATCCTTTTTGTTTTGCTTGCTCAAGTGCTGCTTTAATTAATGCCGCACCCAAACCATGACCACGATGAGAGGCTAGCACCCCCATACCAAGCGAACCAACGTGAGAAAAAACAGGCCGATTAAGCGATGTAATATCACACCAGCCAATCACTTCGTCTTTATCATCTAATGCAATCACATGCGGCCAATTATGATTAATATTATTTAAAACAAAGTCTCTTGTTGTATCTATAGCTGGACCTTCTAAAAACGTTAAATATTTACGCTCTCTTGAAACACTATCAATCACCCGCCAAAAGCTTTCAATATGTTTTTCTTCTATGGGTGTAATATTAATATTAAATTTCATTTTTCACTCAAAACAATTTTTTTTAATTTCATCTATTTTAGCATGATAACGCTGATACGTTTTTTCACCCGCAGAATCACGAACCAATAGCCAAGCCTCTTTTGCTGAGTGAATTTTAGGTGTTTTATCCTGGCTATAATCAATCAAAAATTGATTATACTGACATGCGTCATGTGCAACTTGCTTTATTTTGCTTTTATTTTTATTTTTCAAAAAAAGCTGTTGCATCTCTATTTCATCACAATAAGTAAATATCTCGCCCTGATTCAGGCGCGCTTTAATTTGCTTTTGTACCAAAGCGCTAAAGCCCGTAAATTCAGGTATATGCTTTTGAAAAAAATTACGTGTGATTAAATCACTCTTATAATAAACAACTTGCTTATCTAATAATAAACCCGCTTCACTATCAGGTATCACTGCTTTTGATTTTTTCTTGGATGTCACAGCAACCACATGCCCGGTTCTTAAAAAAGTATCTATGCGATCATTAATATCATTTTTAAGACCTGAGGTTGGAATGCCTATTGAACGACAAAATTTGATTAACGTTTGCTTATCGTAATAATGCTGCCTAAACGTATCAGCAGAGAGTGCTCTACTAAGTAACGGCGTTTGAGGACCAAAGCCATTTTTTGAAATATAATTTTTAAGCAATTCTACTCTTTTCATTTTAACCCGGCATGTATTGACGCGTCGCCTTCGTTCCATAGAACCACTTGTTTTATTTTTTGAATTTTCCACTCCTTACGCGCTGATTCATTTAATTCAAAATGATACATAACATGTGAATCAAATGCTTTATCAGCCTTATTTCTTCTATAAATAACAGCGCTTAATTTACAGTCTGGATGCTTTTTATCAAGATAAAATTCTAAATTTGAAAACAAATGCTGTGTTTTCAAAGTACTTAATGCCTTTTTTCTAGTATTTACATATTCAGCTTTGGTATAATGCCCTGTTTCTTTTCTCAAATCTTGATAGTCGCACTCAATAGTATCCATAAGCGTACTTTCTAATCCTTCCCAATCTTTCGTATCAAAACTATTGGCAAATTTAAATAACAAATTAGATATAGCAGTATAAGCATTCATTTCAAACTTAATCCTATGTTTTAGGTTTATGAGAAGATGGTGGTTCAGGAGCAGGTTTAAGCGCTGATACAGCGTCTTTATAGTGTTGTGTTTTATTTGACTCAATCACCTCTGGCCTGGGACGCTTAAGATAATCCCCAATAAGCGCCATATTGGCTTTTTCATTTTGTTCAAATCCAGGCTCAACATTGCTCGCAAAACCAAATTTTTTAAAAAACCAATCACGCCCATGCTTTAATTCAACTTCAGGCGATACAATCACATCGGCAAGCACATGACCATTACTGCCATTTGCAAAATAAACAACTGCAGATTGATTACTTAAATCCATTGCAACCCAGCCACGCCATTGATTCATATCGCCTGAGTGAAAAGCCGTTACAGCGTTTTTGTCATCATCTAACTGCAATCCAAGGCCAAGTCCCCATGCAAGATGTTGCAGATCGCCTTCTGCGACGCCCATGTCTTGTGCCCATTGGTCTTTTGTTAAAGACACAGCAGGTTTAAAAGCTTCTTGTAAGATTGGATTTTTACTATTCATCCAAGCTTTGGCAAAGCGCGCATAATCACTTGCTGTTGTATGTAAACTATTTGCAGCAATTGCGGGCGTTACAAAACGCGTGTTTTTCATTCCTAAAGGCTTAAATACTTCGTTGTCTGCAATTTTATCAAGAGATAGGCCCATTTGTTTTTCAATGGCTTTTTGTAAGTACACGAGTGGCACACCGCCATAGGCATATGCTGTACCTGGTTCAAAATCAAACCGAGGCGAGCCATCTATCGGTATGCCTGTTGTATGGGACAAAACCATACGAGGCGTTATTTCTTTTGCTGTTTCAATAAAATCTGGTGTTACTGTTTGATTTAAAAAACCTTGATAAAAATCATCAATTGCCAAAATATCAGAAATAGGTGCATCTAAATCAAATGAAACTTTTTTATCAGCGATTAGCTTAAGTACTAAATAAGAAAAAACAGGTTTACTGAGTGACGCCGCACCAAAAACGGTATCTGCTTGCTTGGGCGTTTCACCAATAACAACCGGTGTAATGGTTTTGTCTGTATCAAGATACGCAATCGATACACCCGGGATGTCTGCTTTTAGCATGCGTTCTCTAATATCTAAATGCTCTAGCTCTTCAACCCATGCGACAAATTGATGACCATGCGGCTTTTCTTCTAGGGGGATGTTCAGCTTTTTTGATAGTTCTCTGGCATAAAACAAATTGGTGTTTTCAGCATACCCCAGTTGCTCAAACAAACCTGCACTCATCAAAATATTTGAGCGTGGCGCTGATGCATCATAATTTTTAATTATAGGTTTCAAAATACTTCTGTTACTCGGCGATGGTGACTGTGCAACCACTGTGCCAAATAAGTCTGGATACTTTGAGGCAATATAAATACCTGCCGTACCACTCATGCTTGAACCAATCATGCGTCTATTATTTGGGTCTTTGGGTAATATAAAATCTTTTGTCTCTAATCCTGGTAATAATTTATTTTTAATAAAATCAGCATATTGATCAATCCCATGCTCATAATCAATGGTTCTTGCCCCCATGCCTGGCATATTCGCTTTAGGGTCGTCAGCATCTATCGTTTTTAATAAGCCGGGTAGCTGTGTTACAAACACAAACGCCGTATTAGGTGATAGTTTGCCTTGTTCTGCCATGTTTTCAAAAGACGTCATGGCGCCTGTTAGTAAATAGGGTACGCCGTCATTCACAAAAACAAGTTTATCAATCTTGCCTGACGTCGGTTTAAAAACATATATGGCCCGTGTAAATTCTGAATGCTCCGAGGCTTCATTTTCGGTAATGGGCGCGTCAACATGTTGTAAATCGCCATTTAAATCTGAATATAACCTATCATGATACATAAATTTTTTTTCAGATTTATCTGAGTTTTCAGGATTTTCACTCGATAATAAACTAGGCCAATGAACAACCTCAGCTGACAGGTGAGCGCGCTCCGGGTTGGCATTCACGCAAAAGATTGTCTCGCTACTGCCTATAAATGGTGCTCGATGCGTACTGTATTCATCTAAAAGTCGGCTGTTGCCAGGCCAAAACTTATCATTCGCATCTTCAGTTTGAGGCGGAATAATATCTGGCTTTTCTTGCGTTGTTTCAGGAAAAAAAACCGTTGGTGGTGTTTCAACGATTTCTGAACCATGATGTTCTGTGGGTGTTTTGTTTCTAAGGCTTTTGTCTAACTGGATATACCGATACGTGAGTACTGCATCACGCGGCATGGTATCTTGATGCAGCATAATGCCTGTATTTTCAAATTCCCCAATGCGCGACCTATCATCCGTTGTATCATAGCCATGAAAATCACCTTGGAGATACAAATCACTACCTGCATGCATTTTTGATTTAGGAAACAAGAAATACACCGCGCAATTATTTTCTATATTATTTATATCTTCTATATCTTCTATAACCGGCGTGCCGATGGCTTCAATTTGCTCCCAAAATATAAGAGACATTGCTTTTTGTTGTGCTGGATTTAAAGCAGCGTAATATTCAGCATATTGATTTAAAGCATCTTGAAAAGTATGGGGTGTGTTTTCTAAATAGCTTTCCCAAAATTTCATCGGAAAAGATGCTTTTCCGGTTGCGTTCTGAAGTGCTCGTATTAATTTTTCTGCGGCATCAGACATGTTATGATTCCATAAAATTTATTTTTAATCATATAATATTAGCTCATCCATGAACAAACTAAAAAGCGTTCAATCTTTACCTCTGGATGCAGTGTATGACGAGCTCGAGTCACCCGTTGGTGTTCTCATACTCATTGCCTCTCAAAAAGGCCTGCATTGTGTGCTATGGGAACATTATCGCGAGCATGCAGCATGCCAAAAAATATTAAATCGCCTTAAGCAATCAGCTGATAATAATATTATTATTAAAACCAAACAGCAATTAGGTGAATATTTTAAAGGCTTGAGAAAAACATTTGATTTGCCGTTGGTATTAGAGGGCTCAGACTTTCAAATAAAAGCTTGGAAAACGCTGGTTGAAATACCCTATGCAACAACGCTTTCTTATGGTGAGCAGGCGGCAAAAGTAGGTCATAAAAATAAAGCACGTGCTGTTGGCATGGCAAATGGTATGAACCCGATTTCTATTATTATTCCATGCCATCGTGTGATTGGCAGTAATGGCAAATTGGTTGGTTTTGGCGGTGGCTTAGATACAAAATCAAAGCTTTTAAAACTGGAGAAGCTCAATCATGAATAACCTCCAACAGCACAAAGCGAATATTACCGATTTACCGGATATTATCGCACTGCTTGCAGATGATGAACTCGGTAAAACACGTGAAAAAAATGCTTTTTTTATTCAACTAACGACTGATAAAAAACGAACACATGCAAAACATTTTTATGAACAACTGGATTTTAAAGCAACACACGAAGGCATGAAATATATTTTAACACCCGATGACGCCCATAAATTATGAAAATTTTATGCAGCACGTACTCTATTGAGCTCATTCAATATTTTTCTTTTATGTGCAAACGATTTTTTATTTCTTAATTCAAGTGCAGCATTAATATCCTCAACAACATTGGCCGAATCAATAACATCATGATCGCGAATTTTTCCCTGTTGATAAAACCATTCAGCAACCGTACTCCAACGCCATAATGGACTCTTGTTCGATATCTTCAATATAGGCTTAGGAAAATTTCCAGGCCCTCTTGCGCCTTGCATTAAAAGCGAAACCGCTTGTCTTGTGATAGATACGCGCTCAGCAATATCAGACAAGCTAACCAAATGCTCTGGGGCAACACTAACAATTATCGCACCAATATCTGCTAACTCAATATCTTTTATAGCTGATATAATAATCTGCTCAAATGCTTCACCTTCTCTATCAAAATCAAGATAAACAACCCCATTTTTATAATTAATTAAGGCATCATCACAACCAGCTTCAAATAAAGCATCCTCTAAATCAGGCGTTTTCTCATCAACACCATCAAGAACTAGCGTAAATTGATATAAACTATTCATTTTTATCTCCTTGATGTTCACAAGCATCAATATTTCGTCTAATTTGTCGCACATGGTTCTCTGGGCTTTTTGGTGTGGACCATACACTCATAGCATGCCCTTCTCTGCTTTTAAATGGGCACAGTAAACGTCCCCATGCATGAGCAGATTGTCCCGATGATTGATATCTCCATCCTTTTGATTCAGCATATTTTATCGCCTGTTCAATTGTTTTATTGGGATATTTCGGCCTCACTATAACTCCATTCTTTTATTTTAAGCTTAACAAGATTGTTGACATACGTCAACTTTCTCAAACATAGCTAGCGTTTAGATTTATCTTCAATTAGAATATTCTCGCTTATTTGATTTTATTTTTTTATTTAATATTTAAGAGGTCTTTCGTGTCTTTTTTTAGAATCGCATGTTCTAGTTTCTTGTTTTTATGCTGCAGTTTTACCTATGCTGATGACACTGAAAGAGCACCCCGATCCCCCGCATTTCAACGTCAAGCCTCGCCTTGGTACCTTGAAACAGGCATGCGCTACTGGCTTGGAAATAGTAAATTCAAATGGAATTTATATAATACAAATGGCGATACACTTTATTCACGCATCACCTTTCAAGGTGTGACAACCAATACAGCGGAAACTTTTTTTCGGCTGAAGCATCAAAATGGTCTTTTCTTTAAAGGCTATCTAGGTGGTGGTTCTAATACAGGCGGTGACTTTATTGATGAAGATTTTCCGCCGGTTCTTAATGTTTATTCCAAAACCAAGAATGAACAAGATCATGGCCGGTTAAATTATTTTAGTCTCGATTTTGGTTATGATGTTTTGCAATATGGCAGTTATAAATTAAGTCCATTTATTGGCTATCATTATTGGCTAACACGCTACAATGGCTTCGGTTGTAAACAAGCAGCAGGTAATGCCAATGTGTGCTCAACCATCGCTTTTCCTAATACAAGCGATATCCTCAATGATAATGCGATTTGGCATGCTTTACGATTGGGTCTCAATGGCGAAGTACAATTATTAGAAAACTTAAATTTTGTTGTAGATGTAGCCTATATTTACGCTTATCTTTTAGGCGATGATTATCATAATTTAAGACCCGATTTCAGAGGCGAGTTTTTTGAGGGCACAGGGAATGGCGTGCAATTGGATACGACTGTCAACTGGTTCATAAAACCTAATCTATCTATGGGGATCGGTGCGCGCTATTGGGAAGTAAAAACAAAAGGTTATTCACATTTTGAAGAACTTTCTGTCTCAGGGCGCCCCCAAGCGATTGATGTCAAACAAAAAAATTATGGGCTAATTCTTCAGTCACAGTATCGATTTGATGATAGTCAAAGAAGTATGCTGATTATCCAAAAAGATGGTGTGGATTCAGCCCTTAAAAAATGGGAGGGTTTTTATCTAGGGGCAAACATAGGGTACGGCATGAATCCTAATAATGTTTCTATTATTCCATTTCAATCAACCCCAGCAGGTATTGCTTATTATTCCCCTTTATTGGTCCACCTGCAATCATCTGGTTTTCTGGGCGGCGGACAACTGGGGTATAACTGGACATACAATCGCTTACTTTTTGGGATGGAAACAGATCTTGACTATGCTTCTGTTGATGGCACAAACAGCATTACTTTTATTCCGGTAAACTACTTAATTAATCACTCAGTAACACAAGAGCTTAATTGGTTTGGAACCGTCAGAGCAAAACTCGGTAAAATTGTATCGAATACAATGCTTCCTTATGTGACCGGAGGATTTTCCTTTGCAAACAGTACATTGCTTTACGCCCCAACAGCCTTCTTCACCCCCTCAAGTACGACTATCATAAAAAGTACGACGAGCATTCAGCAAATAAAGCTTAATTGGATTGCAGGTGCAGGATTAGAATATGCGGTTAGCGATCACCTACGCTATAAGCTAGAGTATTTATATCTTAATGTCGGTGATATTAAATTAAATACAACTTATTATGCAGTAGGCTCAGCCTTTAGAAGCAATATTTTAAGGCTTGGCATTAACTATCGGGTTTAATAACACGTCTTAATGCTGCATTTAACATCAGTTCCCTTAGTGCAGCTGCTTCCAGTCCAATAGCACGGTGTTCCGGTCGTCGTCGTATACGA
>JASJHH010000190.1:0-12652 GCA_033791145.1 Legionella sp. | reverse complement strand
GCGTAAATCATCGCTCGATAAAGTAGCGCGCTTAGGTGGGAGCTTAACCATATGTTCCATTGTATTTTGATCGGACGACGCGACAGCAGGCGTTAATCTTGAAATAACTTGGCCTAGCTTTAAATCACCTCGGCCTAGCGCCGCACGTAAATCATCTACACGTTTAAAATTAAAATAAGATAAAACTTCACTGACACGCTCTTGACGAATACCCAAGGCTTTCAGCTCTTTATCGAGCATTTCTTGGCCTTGTAATTGATACTGCTCATAATCTTGCATTTTAAACCAATGCAGCACTTTGGCTTTGGCGCGTGAGGTTTTTAAATAACCTGCATGCGGATTAATCCAATCACGTGATGGCTTGAGCTCTTTGCCTGTTAGAATTTCTACTTTGTCGCCTGTTTTTAATAAATACGTTAACGGCACAATTTTTCCGTTGACTTTAGCGCCTCGGCAACGATGGCCTATATCGCTGTGTACATGATAAGCAAAATCAAGCGATGTTACGCCATGAGGCAAATCTAAAATATCGCCATCTGGCGTAAAAACATACACTCTATCTTCTAGAAATTCAGACTCAACTGCTTCAGAAACCCCCTGACTTGCCGCCATTTCACGATGCCAAGCTAAAACTTCACGCAACCATTCGATTTTACGTTCATGAGACTCTTGTACCTCACCGGCTGACTCTTTGTATTTCCAGTGCGCTGCAACGCCCATTTCGGCTTGGTCATGCATCTGAAATGTTCGAATTTGAACTTCAAAAACCTGACCTTCTGGACCACGCACGGCCGTATGAAGCGATTGATAACCATTGGATTTCGTTTGTGAAATATAATCATCAAATTCACTGGGAATTTGCTCCCATAAATTATGTACGGCACTCAATACTTCATAACACTGCTCTTTGGTTTCAACCAGAATACGAACAGCTGTTGCATCATAAATTTCTTCAAGTGATACGTTTTTTCGAATCATTTTTCGATAAATACTATGAATATGTTTTGAACGCCCATACACTGCAAAATGCGAAATATTCATTGTTGAAATTTGTTGGTTAAGTGCCTTAACCACCCAATCAACATATCTATCTCGTTCAAGTCGTTTAGATTTTAAACCTGCAGCAATGGCTTTATAATCGAGTGGATGCAAATAACGAAAAGCTAAATCTTCCATTTCCCATTTTATTGCCCCAATCCCTAGACGATTTGCAAGTGGCGCATAAATTTCCATGATTTCCATGGCAAGCTGCCTGCGCCTGTTTTCTGGCATTAAGCGCGCACTTCGAATCACACACAATCGTTCAGCTAATTTAATTAATACAACGCGCACATCATCAACCATTGCGAGTAGCATTTTTCTTACATTATCAAGCTGTTGTTTATTTTGAGGAAATTTATCCGTGAGGCCTTGAATCGTTGAAATCGCATGCATGCGATCAACACCTTGCACCAAGCGCGTTACTTGCGAGCCGAGTTGCTCTTCAATATCATCCAAAGACAACTCGGCATAATGCACACTCTCGAATAGAATAGCCGCTGCAAGTGTATCTTGGCCAACTTCTAAATCGGCCAAAACATCCGCCATTGCAAGCCCTTGTTGTAAACAAGAAATACCCGCTTCGGTTACTTGATCATGCCCTGCAAGCTGTGCTAAACCACAGGCACTACGAACATGTGTCATATTCTGAAAATAGCCTCTGTTACCTAACTGCTGAAGCCATCGTGTTACATCAATACTTCCATCGGGTAATAAGGCAACGCCTTCCTTGACTTTGACCATACTTTTATCCTTTTTTAAATAACCCCATCACCTCAAGATGTGTGGTATGCGGAAACATATCCATAGCGCCCACTTGAACTAATACATAGCCTTTTGTATTCACCAGTACGTCGGCGTCTCTTGCAAACGTTGCAGGATTACACGAAACATATAAAATTTCTGATGGGTCTATTTGTTCTATTTGTTTTACAATTTGAAGCGCACCTGTACGTGGTGGATCTAATAATACTTTATTGGCTTGATATTTTTTTAATGCTAATAACGCATCTTCATCATCTAAATTAGCACAAGAAAAAATTGTATTTGTAATTTGATTTTGATTGGCATTTTGCGTCGCGCGTAATACCATTTCATCGCTGCCTTCAACCCCTGCAACACGAGAGCAAACGCGCGCTATAGGCAATGAAAAATTACCTAAACCACAAAATAAATCAAGTACCACATCATCAGCTTTTAAATCTAACCAATCAATCGCTTGTGTCACCATGGCGCGATTAAGGCGCGCATTGACTTGCGTAAAATCAGTCGGATAAAAAGAAAATTTAATATCTTGTTCAGGCAAGGCATAATGCAGTTCAGCATCCCCTTCAGGGTAAAATAATTTAATTGAATCAAGACCTTTAGGCTGCAGAAAAATATGAAAGCCTGTCTTATCTGAAAAATCTCGAAATTTTGTTTTGTCGCTATCGCTGAGCGCCTCTAAATGCCGAAAAACAAGCGCTACCACATCATCCCCTGCAGACACTTCAATTTGCGCAAAAACGCGCGGGTTATCCATAGCGCCAATTAAAGCGCTCAAATCAAGCAGTGAATCGCCCACTTTTTTATGTAAAATAGCGCATTGTGTTATATCTGCCACATACCGCGGATTACGCTTTTCACGAAAACCAACCAGCACACGACCTTTTTTAGGCACAAAATTAACACTCATGCGTGCGCGGTTTCTGTAATTCCAATGGTTCTCATCAGCTAAAGCAGGTAAAACAGATTCAGGCGTCACATGCCCTATGCGTGTTAGCATATCTAGCATTAATTTTTCTTTTTCATGAATTTGCGCAGTTTCTTCAAGATGTTGCAGCGAACAACCGCCACAAACGCCGTGATGCGGGCAACGTGGCTCAACGCGATTTGGCGATGCTTTTTCAATCGTTAAAACACGTCCTTCATCAAAATCACGCTTTTTACGCGTATATTCAAAGGTTACTTGTTCACCTTCAAGCGCGCCATCAATAAACGTTGTTTTACCATCAATACGCGCAATGCCACGGCCATCGTGACTTAATTTTTCAATATTTACCATTGTCATGAAGACGACACCTCTATAGAAGCTTTTTTAAATGCTGATACCGCATCTGACGCCAGTTCCATATTCTGCCCTCGTCCCAAAAATCGTGGCATCTCGAGTGAGCCATACCGGATACGAATTAAGCGACTCACTTCAATGCCTTGGGTTGCCCAAAGCCTTCGTACTTCACGATTACGTCCCTCGGTTAATACGACGTTATACCAAGCATTTGCTGCATCTCCGCCGCCTTGAAAGCTAATGGATTTAAAGTTCGCCATGCCATCATCTAACTCAACACCTGACTCAAGCGCTTTAATCATTTCAGGCTTAACACGACCATGCACCCGAACTGAATATTCTCGCTCAAGTTGATATTTAGGATGCATTAGTTGATTAGCAAATGTACCATCATTTGTAAAAATCAAAAGCCCTGAAGTATTAATATCTAAACGCCCCACTTGAATCCAACGCCCGCGATTCAACATAGGTAAATTATCAAACACTGTTTTTTTATGATTTGGATCACGTCGACTGGCAATTTCGCCAACCGGCTTATGATAAATCAAAACGCGTGTTCTTAAAGGCGTTTTTAATGGATTATTAAGTACCTTTCCGCGGACTTTAATTTTATCCGTCGGCTCCACCACATCGCCTATTTTTGCGACCTGCCCATTGACCTGCACTTTACCTTCTTTAATCCAAACTTCCATTTCACGACGAGATCCAAGTCCCGCTTGACTTAATACTTTTTGTAACCGTTCACCAACAGACATTATGCATCCAACCCCATTGCTTCATGTATCTCATTTAATGTTTTTTGTGCATCTTCCCGTGCGCGCTCACTTCCTTCCGTAGCAATCCGTTTAACTAACCCCATATCCGCTTCATACTCACGAATATTCTCCTGAATCGGTTTTAGTTCTTGATGAATCGCATCAATTACCGGACGCTTACATTCAACACAACCAATCCCTGCCGTTCGGCAACCTGTTTCAACCCACTGTTTAACCGAATCATCAGAGTATAACTTATGAAATTCCCATACTGGGCAATGCTTAGGCTCGCCTGGATCATTTCGCCTAACACGCGCGGGATCAGTCGGCATGGTCATTATTTTTTTCTCAACGTCCGCCGGTGTTTCACGTAATTTAATCGTATTATGATAAGATTTTGACATTTTTTGGCCATCTAATCCGGGAACTTTAGCCGCTTCTGTCAATAAAGCTTCAGGCTCAGGTAATATTAATTTACCCATGCCTTCTAAATAACCTAATAACCGCTCTTTATCACCGATTGAAATATTGGATTGCGTTCCAACCAGTGCACGAGCAGTTTCTAACGCCTCATGAGAACCGTCTTGCTGAAAATTAGTTCGCAGCTTTTGATAGAGCTTGCTGTTTTTCTTGCCCATTTTATTCACAGCCTGCTGTGCTAAATCTTCAAAATTAGCATCTCTTCCATATAAATGATTAAAGCGTCGAGCAATTTCACGCGTTAATTCAATATGTGCGACCTGATCTTCTCCCACAGGCACTAAACTGCCTTTATATATCAATACATCCGCTGCTTGAAGCAAGGGGTACCCCAAAAAACCATGCGTTGCGAGTTCTTTTTCTTTGAGTTTTTCTTGTTGATCTTTATACGTTGGCACACGTTCAAGCCAACCCAGTGGCGTTATCATAGAAAGTAATAAATATAACTCTGCGTGCTCTGGCACCCAAGACTGAATAAATACCCGAGACAAGCTAGGATTAACCCCACACGAAAGCCATTCGACTAATAAATCCCAAACATATTGCTTCACAAATCCTGGTTCATCATAGTGCGTCGTTAAACCATGCCAATCAGCCGCAAAAAAATAGCAGTCATATTGATGCTGTAAGCTCACCCAGTTTTTTAAAACGCCATGCAAATGCCCTAAATGTAAATGCCCTGAGACGCGCATGCCTGACACCACACGCTGATTACTTCCTGAAAAATATTTCATTATAATAAATGCTCTCTCTTACTATTCAAAAGGCGTGATATCACCTTGCCCTTCACGCACTACAACAGGGTACTCTCCTGTTAAATCAACCACAGTTGTGGGTTCATAGCCACAATGCCCCCCATCAATAATTAAATCGACTTGCCGCCCTAACACATCTCGAATAACTTCAGGTTCCCCCAAAGGCGCATCAGCTCCAGGTAATATCAGTGAACTACTCACTAAAGGTGCGCCTAAGCATTCTAAAAGCGAGCCCACAATAACATGCTCTGGTACGCGAAGACCCAACGTTTTACGTTTTGGGTGCAGCATTAAACGGGGTACCTCACGCGTTGCGTTCAAAATAAACGTATAAGGCCCAGGCGTTGAGGCTTTTAACAACCGAAAAATAGGGCGGCTTACACTTGCATAGGTGCCAAGATCCGATAAATCACGGCACACGAGCGTCATATTGTGATCTTTACTCAGCTCCCGCAGGCGCCTGATTCTATCTAACGCTGATTTATTACCTAAAATACATCCCAAGGCATACCCTGAGTCAGTCGGATAAACAATTAATCCGCCCCGTTCAAGAATTACCACCGCTTCCCGAAGCAACCGCGCTTGCGGGTTATCCGGATGAATTGCAAAAATCTTACTCATTATACAGCACTTCCTCTTGCTGAAAAGGCCTTTAGTATAGCTAATTCACCCACTAAATTTAACTAAATTCAACTAAATTCAACTAAATTTAATTTAATTACTCACCTTACGCACTGAAGCTGTCATTCCGGCGCAGGCGGGAAACCATTCCTCAAAATAAATCAATAGATAAATCAAGCCATTAAGGATTATTTTGCTCAACCAAGTTTATTTTCCGTTCGAGTCAAACGAAAAATGGGTTCCCGTCTGCGCAGAAGTGACAGACTCAGTGGGTATGACAGCTTCAGTGCTGTAAAGTATCTATCGCACCCCAAGTAATATTCAACAAAACATAACAAAGGCAGAATCAGCATCAGAATCAGAGGCAGAAGAAGTAAATAATCCTAATCTTTTTTTGCCAGTGCCCTAGCCCCAATCAAGCTTTAATTAAGCCCTTTTTCAGCCGCCGCGCCTAAATTTTCTTGTGGTGGCTGATTACCTACAACTGTCTCTTTCAAAAAACCACCCAAACTTCGACCCAAATTTCTTATCGCAGTATTTAACTCTAGCTCATCTTGTAATAATTTTTTCTCTTCAGCAATCAAAGCACGAAGGCTTGCATTCTTAGCAGGAATTAAAGCAAGTTGCTGCTGCTCTTCTTCGGTTGGCAATGTACTTAAATCAAGCACACGGATATCACCATCCAAAAGATCACGAGCAAAACCAAGGTAGTCAAATCCCAAACCGATAAAAGGCTCTTTGCCTGATTTAAAACCAACAGATTCATTGACTTCAAAACCGGTATATCCACTTATCCCTTGTTGATTTAGCAGCACAATAGAATCAAGCGACTGAGGTCCTTTTTCTACAAGATATTGCTTTATTTCTTCAAGCATTTGCTCTGTCTCTATGAGCTCAGCAACAAGAATTACATGCTTTCGCCCTATTTCTCCATGAATAGAAAACTGCTCTCTGTTTGTGTCATCATCGCGCTTTATTACTTCTAGCTTATCTTCTGTGCAATACAAATCTTGGCGAGCTAAAGCTGATTTAAGACGAGCAAAAAAAGCAGTCGCACCATCAGATAAACGAATCAGTACAGGAGCATCTGAAGTACTTATTAAGTTATATTTAGTTGCTAGCTCAACAGCTAATTGTTCAATTCTATTATGTAAGTTTGCTTTTGTCAGCGGTGTTCCATCCGCAGCAATAACAAGACTTGAACCTGCTATAAGCTTTTTCCCAATACTGGTTTCTAGCGCATTCAAGTCATCTAATTCAGACGCGATTGAAGCTATCTCTTCTCTGATTTTTTGAATTTTATCCTGAAATAACATGATACATCCTTACATAAAAAAACAAATAATTATTCAATATTCTAATCCCTTTTCAAGCATCCACTCGCATCTCAATCAACACTCTGCTAGCATTAAATTAACCTATTTTTAATACTGACTAAATTTAAGAAGCTTACCATGAAAAAAACACGCTTTGCTGTAGCAGCCTTACTTACAAGTTTATCGGCTATATCAGTTATTCCTGTCGCCTATGCCGAAGAAGGCACACCACCTATGACAAAAAATGATGAGTTTGGCGTACAGTATGGCGTAACCCTTTGTAAAAACTGCGATAGAGAATCTTGTACGTGCGGATTTTGCGAAGGTTGTGCAGGATGTGCCGGTTGCGGAGGACGTGTAGGGCGTGGCGGTAATCACGAAGGCGTACCACCTGTAGAAAAAGACAACTTGCTTGGCGTAACCGTTTGCGAAAAATGCGACAGAGAATCTTGTACGTGTGGCTTTTGTAAGGGCAGTGCCGCCTGTGCAGGCTGTGGCGGCGGCGACGGGGTTGGTCAAAAAAGCATTACAGCGCCGACACTCTGTGGCGGCTGTTCTGGCAGTCAAAACGACTAAATTTCATGCCAATATCTGCTGCCTTTGAGTTACCCCAAATCACACCCCATGCAAGAGAAAAGCTTTTGATACACGCAGAAAAAGCGCTTCGTGCAGAACAGGAAATATTAGCCCAACCAGGCCATAATATTTTACATTACACGCTAGCTAACCAAAAAAAATACATTAAAAATCTGCATTACCCTAAAGGCGATAGAATTAACCATGCAACCGGGGCGCAATATTTTTATCACTGTCATCGCGAAGATTATGAACAAGAAGAGCATGGGCATTTTCACTGTTTTATACGCTACCTCCAAATTCCAAAACATATAAAACCTACCCCACTCTCTGATTGGGACAAATATATAAATAATCCTATGACACATTTAGTTGCAATTGCGATGAACCGCCACGGCAAACCCATCAGATTATTTACAGTTAATCGCTGGGTTACTTCTGAAATATGGTATGATGCAAAACATACCGAAGCATTGCTCACGCAATTTAATTTTGATGAAAATCAAAATAATTGGAAAATACTCGACCAATGGATAGAAGCCTTGTTACAACTATTTACACCACAAATCATTTGGCTACGCGAAGCGCGAGATGCTTTGATTAAAACATATCCAAAAAACGCCTATAATAATAAAAAAATAAACGAACTCTCAACACTTTCTATTAACCTCGAGGAACAAATCCAGTGGATTCTCGGATAGCTTCAATACAACTTGATATTCAACACGCCTGTACAGACCAAAGTATTCCTATCTCAGATAAACAATTATCCGAATGGGTACATACAGCACTTAAACCACACCAAGAAAAAGCTGAACTCACGGTACGTTTAGTTAACTTAGATGAAATAACACATTTGAATCATACCTATCGAAAAAAAAACAAACCCACTAACGTGCTTTCGTTTCCATCTAATTTGCCTAAAGATATTTTGTTAGAATTAGAACATCCTCTTTTAGGTGATATTATTATATCTCCTGCTGTTCTTAAAGAGGAAAGTGTGGCACTTAATGCACCACTTATTGCACATTGGGCACATATTATTATTCATGGTGTTTTACATTTGTTAGGCTATGATCATATTCAAAAATCAGATGCGGATATTATGGAAGCACTCGAAATTAAAGCCCTTAAAACCCTAGGGTTTAATAACCCTTATGCTTCAGAGGACAACTCGCTTGACTAAAAAAAACGGTTCTAAATACCTCCCTAAATCTTGGTTTAATCGCTTCAAACAATATTTCCAAAGCGAACCTGAAACACAAAATGATTTGCTGCACTTACTACGTGATGCCCAAAACCGCGCTTTAATCGACGCAGAAACGCTCAGCATGATTGAAGGCGTGATTTTATTCGCTAAAATGCGTGTTAGAGACATTATGCTCCCTAAAAAACAAATGATTTGTATTCCAGAACATGTAACGCTTGATGAAGCGATTCATTTGATCACTGATTCAGGGCACTCTCGTTTTCCAGTCTTAGGCAGTAAACCTGATGAAGTCATTGGGACTTTGCATGCAAAAGATTTATTACGCTTCCAAGGACCCAATCCAATCGAATTTAATTTAACCGATATTATTCGGCATGCAACCGTAGTGCCTGAAAGCAAACGCCTTGATGTGCTACTCAGTGATTTTCGTATTAATCGAAATCATATGGCTATTGTTGTCGATGAATACGGCGCTATTTCAGGGTTTGTCACCCTTGAGGATGTCATTGAACAAATTATTGGTGAAATTGCAGACGAATTTGATATTGATGAAGAAGCACATATTAAATCACATGATGATGGGCATTACATGATTAAAGCAGATACCCCAATTGATGTATTTAATCAAACCTTAAATGCTGATTTAACTGATGAAATATATGATACGATTGGTGGCATTGTAATGGAGCAATTTGGGCGCCTTCCTGGACGCGGAGAACAAATCACCGTAAAAGGCTTTCAATTTATTATTATTAATGCCGATGCACGACATATTAAACTACTCGAGTGCATCGATAACCGCGTGGAGAATTAAGCTATATGACTGGAAAAATTCTTCTAATCGATAGCGATCGAGAACTCACAAAGCAATTATCTAAATATCTATTACTCGAAGGGTTTGAATCATCTATCGCAGGTGACGCTGAAACAGGTTTAAAACTTGCTTTAAGTCAGTCTTTTGATGCCATTATTCTTGAAGTGCGTCTACCTAACAAAAATGGTTTCGAGTTTATTCAAAGCTTTCGGGAACACAAACAAACTCCCGTTTTATTTTTAAGCTCATGTGAAACAGAAATAGACCGTTTAATGGCGCTTGAATTTGGTGGCGATGATTTTATTAGCAAACCATATGACCCTCATGCGCTCTTCGTTAGATTACGTGTTAGTTTACGCCGTGCTAAACAAAATAATACAACCATACCTCAAAAAATCCAATATGGTAATATCATGCTTGACTGTGCTCAACACCAAGTCACACTCAACAATCAGTTATTAGAGCTGACTAATACTGAATTTAAACTACTCGAAATTTTACTCAAATCACCCGGACAAGCTTTTTCCAAAGAAGAACTCACAGAATACGCGCTCAACCGAAAATTTACGGCTTATGATCGCAGCATCGATGTGCATATCAGCAATTTAAGACAAAAATTAGGTCTTTATCTCAACAACGAACCTTGGATTAAAACCGTTCGTGGGTTTGGTTACTTACTCAACACAGCCCCCCAAATTTCCGAATTATCCGAATCAAAAGAAGCCATCACATGAAAAAAGCTGTTATTTTATTATCAGGTGGACTGGACTCTACCACCTGTCTTGCTATTGCTAAATCTGAAGGTTATCTGTGCCATGCCTTAAGCTTTGATTATGGTCAGCGACATACGATTGAACTTAAAACAGCAGCACGTCTTGCTGATTTATATCACGTAGAACACCATATTATTCCACTACCTCTCGCACAAATCGGTGGATCAGCCCTTACGGATGCAGCAATTGATGTGCCCGATTATACAGGAGACACCGAAATTCCTGTTACTTATGTCCCTGCTAGAAATACGATTTTTTTATCTTTTGCTTTGGCTTTTGCAGAAGTGCTTGAAGCCGAGTGCATTTTTATTGGTGCAAGCAGCATTGATTACTCACACTACCCTGATTGCAGGCCTGAGTATTTTGAGGCTTATCAAAATATGGCCAATTTCGCAACAAAATCGGGCACCAAAAATCAGCCCATTACCATTAAAACACCTCTGCTTTATCTCACAAAAGCTGAGACCATTCAAAAAGGACATGCATTAGGTGTTAATTACAAACACACTATCTCATGCTATCAAGCAAATACTGAAGGTGAGGCTTGCGGACGATGCGATAGCTGCATGCTACGAAAAAAAGGGTTCCAGGATGCTAATTTACCCGATGAAACATGTTATACTTAGGTTTTATGCTTTTCATATAGGTTACACCTTATGCCTGAACGCTTTTTCCCTGAAGACCCCAAATTATTGCTTACAGAAATTTTTCGCCTTATAGAAAAAAATGAAGAATTAGAGAAAGCACAAGTTGCGCTTATGGACTTTAAAAATAGTAAGTTTATTCGAGAAGCCCTGACCTCATTCTGTAAATTCAAAATAAATTTCAATCGCCCTAAAAATAAAGAAAATGTCTCTTTGGAAAAGATTGATGGCAAAATTTTTAAGCTTATTAAACTGCTTAAGCATCAAAATCTCCATGCTTTTGCAAACCTGTTAGAAGAACCCTTCAATAAAATAAACGTTAGTCGCGCTAATTTTTATTTTAAAAAGAAAAATTATTCTCAAGCATTATATTATTATAAGAGTATCCCCGAAAATGCTTTAGGTGCAGCTGCAGAAAAAAAGAAACAAAAATCTGCTAAAAAGGTTACCGCTGCTTGCTCTACCAGGCAAAAACATTCATTATTTAGCGCTGACGAAGTTAACGAAGCCATCGATGACATCACTACCCCAAATAATAGCCCCGTGGCTAAAGCATCAAACCTCAATCACAGATAAGTTGAAAGCCCTCACACCCCATACACACCTTGAAGTATTAAGGCATGTATGGGAACCAACTAACACATGGGATACAAAAGCCCTCAAACTTGCGCCTCATACAAAAACATTACATCGAGACATTTTAATGTGGGCAGATAAGCAAGCTTGTTGGTATGCCCGCACTATTTTGCCAGAGTTGGTCTATCAAACTGAATCAGCTTTATTTGAGCGTCTCAAAACCACACCCTTGGGTGAGCTTATTCATACACACCCTAAGATCGAACGCACACATATTCGTCCTTATGAAATACACAGCCACATGCCTGAATATGCTTATTTAAAAACTAATTTAAAAAAAAACACACCAAACAACCCCTTGTGGGGACGTGTTTCTACCTTTACTATACGCAATCAATTTGATTTTTATTTATTAGAAATTTTTCTACCCGGACTCTTAAAGTATTGCTAAAAAACTGCCTATGAAACTTACACCTTATTTTGAACTACTACGACTCCATAAGCCTATTGGAACACTCCTGCTTTGGTTTCCAACTGCCTGGGCACTTTGGCTTGCAAGTCATGGTAAACCACCTGCATTATTCGTGCTTTATTTTTTCTTAGGGACTTTTATTATGCGCTCAGCAGGGTGCTTATTAAACGACATCGCAGACCGGCACATCGATCCACATGTTGAACGTACCAAAAACCGCCCACTTGCGGCACAACAAATTAGTTTACAAGCAGCCATGGCTTTATTAATTTTTTTACTATTTACAGCTTTTATTATTCTCGCCCAACTCCCTAAAGCTTGCTTTAATTATGCACTAATTAGCATTGCGCTCACGGCTGTATACCCTTTTTGTAAACGCTTTTTTGAAGCACCACAGTTGGTGTTAGGTCTTGCTTTTTCTATGGGGATTCCGATGGCATTTACTGCAGTAGGCACGCCTCTTAACCTATCTGTATTATTACTCATGCTGCTTAATTTTTGTTGGATTATGGCTTATGACACGATTTATGCCCTAGCAGATAGACCGGATGATTTAGAGATTGGGGTTAAATCAA
>JASJHH010000189.1:0-10645 GCA_033791145.1 Legionella sp. | reverse complement strand
GTTATAGATATAATCGCTAGAGAAGCATGCTTTCATTAGCTTTAAAATTTCCTGTTTGTCAGTCGTATCTAAATCAGCTAATTTTTTTTCACCATTATCTGTCCTGGCTAATTGCTCTAGCTTGGGTAACATATCCTCCGTGAGATTTCTTTTTAAGGTTTCAATAATGTTTATCTGTGATTCTAATCTTGCACATTCATATTTCTCTTCTTCGGTTACTGCTTTTTTTGCGTGCAACTCAGTTTTTCTTTTTATCAAAGGGGGTAAAACCTGACTAATTCTAGAGCCTTCAGATGTTGCAATTTTTAGATCTCTAATACTTTCATCTAATGTCATTGGGTTAGGCATATCAAATCTCCTGATAAATTAAGAGCTAATAAGTTAAGATTAGTACAGTCTTTTTGTTAGTATAGACAAGATAAGTCAAAATGCATTTTTTTTGGTTAGCAGTTCGCAATCAATCTATCAATCGGTATAATGGGCGCCAGAGTATATAATGCAGGTTTGGCTGGATGACAGGGTTGATGAAAGCAATAAAATATTTTGTGGTACTGGGTTTGTTTGTTGGGCTCGTGGGATGCAAAACCCTCACAGGGATTTGGCAAGATTTAAAAAAAGATGAAGACGAAGAGGGGCCATTCAAAGGTCAGACGGCAAAGCAGCTTTACCATGATGCTGATATTGCATTAAAGAAAAAAGATTACACGGGGGCTATTAAGCGCCTTGAAGCCATGGAAACCATGTATCCTTTTCATGACAATGCAGAAAAAGCAGAGCTTGAGCTGATTTATGCGTATTATCAAAAAGAAGATTATGCGTCAGCAGGGGCATCAGCTGAGCGATTTATTCATTTGTATCCTCGTGCAAAACAAGTCGATTATGCGTATTACATTAAAGCGATGGCGAATTTTCATCAGATGCGAGGCCCTGTAGCAGGTCTTTTGCCGATGGACCAATCGTATCGCGACCCAGGCACGCAATCTCAAGCGTATTCTGATTTTGCGACGTTGGTGCAATTGTTTCCTAAGAGCCAATATAAACCTGATTCAGAGCAACGCATGATTTATTTAAGAAATATGTTTGCGCAGTCTGAGTTGAACGTTTCAAAATATTATTATGAGCGTAGGCGTTATGTTGCTGCTGCTGAGCGCGCAAGCTATTTAATTCAAACCTACCCACAAGCACCGAATGTAAAAGAAGCATTAACCGTATTATACCGTGCTAATTTGGCTTTAGGGCTTAAAGCTGCCGCAGATGATGCGCTCAGCGTGTATAAAAAAACCTATGGTGGTAAGCCACCCGAGGTGACTTGGTCATGATAAGGCCTTATGTTTTAGTTTTATATTATTCAAAAAATGGGGCTGTTGCGTCGCTTGCAAAGCATATTGCGCGCGGGGTCTCACAAGTTAGCGGCATTGAGGCGCGGCTCAGAACCGTACCCCCTGTATCAACCACCTGTGAAGCCGTCTCGCCTGCTGTGCCTGATGAAGGCGCGCCTTATGTGTCGCTTGATGATTTGCGGGGCTGCGCAGGGCTTGCCCTTGGAAGCCCGACACGGTTTGGCAACATGGCGGCGTCTGTTAAATATTTTTTAGATGGCACTGCTTCGGTATGGCTTTCAGGAGAATTGGTTGACAAGCCTGCCTCGGTATTTACATCAACGGCGTCCATGCATGGCGGGCAAGAAACAACCTTGATGAGCATGATGTTGCCGCTGATTCATCAGGGCATGCTGTTGGTCGGCATTCCATATACAGAGGCTGCATTAAATACAACAGAGCAAGGGGGCACGCCGTATGGGGCAACCCATGTTGCAGGGACATCAGGCGAAGAAAAGGCATTAAGTGTTGATGAAATAAGCCTTGCTAAAGCACAAGGCATGCGCCTTGCACGGATTGCATTGCGATGCGTGTAATTAGCTTTAATGCCAATGGCATTCGCTCAGCAGCACGTAAAGGCTTTTTTGAATGGCTAGAAGCCCAATCAGCTGATTTTATTTGTATCCAAGAAACCAAAGCACAACGTGAGCAGCTCGAAGCAGACCCCATTTTTTTCCCAAAAGATTATTGCTGTGAATATGTTGATGCAGTTAAAAAAGGCTACAGTGGCGTTGCGATTTATGCACGTAAAAAACCGGTGTCAATTATAAAAAGCCTTGGCTTTGAAGTCAGCGATACAGAAGGGCGTTATTTACAATTTGATTATCCTGATATCAGTATTGCGTCTCTTTATTTACCGTCAGGCACCACAGGTGATATTCGGCAGACTGTAAAATATGAGTTTTTAGCAAAATTTCAGGCTTATCTTGATAAATTAAAAGCCTCGGGGCGGCCTTGTATTATTTCGGGTGATTATAATATTGCGCATCATAATATAGATATTAAAAATTGGCGGGCCAATCAAAAGCATTCTGGTTTTTTGCCCGAAGAGCGTGCGTGGCTTGATGTGTTGTTTGGTGAAAAAGGGTTTACGGATGCCTTTCGAGTGGTCAATCAGCAGCCAGAGCAATATACGTGGTGGTCTAACCGGGGCCAAGCACGGGCTAAAAATGTAGGCTGGCGACTTGACTACCAAGTGATTAGTTCGGATTTAGCGCCTTTTGTAAAAGCTGCCAAAATATCACCTGAACCATTTTTTTCGGACCATGCGCCTTTAATGATTGATTATGATGAGGGATTTTGTGCTTAAAATAGCCAGTTGGAATGTCAATTCTATTAATGTTCGGCTTGATGCGGTGCTTCAATGGCTTGAAACATCAAAAACAGATGTTTTAGCTTTGCAAGAAACCAAAGTGCCAGATGAGCGGTTTCCAGAAGAGGCGTTTTTAGAGCGCGGTTATGCGGTGACTTACTCAGGTCAAAAAACGTATAACGGCGTTGCTATTATTAGCCGCACGGCTATCCAAGATATTGTAACTGATATAAGCAACTACGAAGACCCGCAGCGCAGGTTTTTAGCAGCAACTATTGCAGGCGTTCGTGTGATTAATTTATATGTTCCCAATGGCTCTGCTGTGGGAACAGATAAATATGCCTATAAACTTGAGTGGCTGTCGCATGTCACGGCTGTGATTAAACAAGAACTTTTAATTCATCCAAAAGTAGTGGTATTAGGTGATTTTAATATTGCGCCCGATGACCGCGATGTACACGACCCTGCGCGTTGGGCGGGGTCTGTATTGGTGAGCCCGCCTGAGCGCGCGGCGTACGAAGCAATATTGGCTGAAGGTTTAGTAGATAGTTTTCGTTTGTTTGAACAATCAGACAAAGCGTTTAGCTGGTGGGATTACCGCATGGCAGGGTTTCCTCGCAATCATGGGATGCGTATCGACTTATTGCTTTTAAGCGAGGCACTAAAAAAAACGTGCATTGAAAGCCAAATTGATATTGAACCACGCAAGCAAGAGAGGCCATCGGATCATGCGCCGGTTTGGGTGAGATGTGATGAAATTTAAATTAATTTAAATTTCAATGAGTTAGGTAAAAATAGGCTTGTTTGGGTAAATAATTCACGAAAAAAACAAGAAGAAACTTGACTTTATTGTAAGGTTTCTTTACAATTCCATTCGGGAAAACACGAAAACATAGTTTATTTATAGTTGTAATGGTAATTTTTAATTATTTGGTTTTATTTTTAGGAGTAGTTGTATTATGAGTAAAGTATTAAAAACTGACGATGCGTTTACTAAAGAATTAAACGCTCAAATCGAAGCTTTAAAAACAACAAAAGCTTATACAGACTTAAGCAGCGACGTAGCTAAAGGTGCAAAAGAAGGCACGCTTTCAGAGAAAGCAAAAGCAAACAACCTGCTCGAAGAATACAGAAAAAGCACAGTTGAGTTACGCAATACATGTATCTCTAAAAAAGAATCTACTACAGTGGCTGGCGAGACAGTTGAAAACGGTTATAAGAAGAACCATGAAGCTTTTTTTGTTAAAGGACAAGAAAAAAATATTAATGCGCTTGTGTCAGGTTTTAGAAATATTTCTCCTAAAATCAGTACATCATACTATGATATGTTTACAGAATTTTGCATGAAGTTTATTGCACCTTTATTTGCAGCAGCTTTTTCTAAAGACATTCGAAGCAATGCGTTTCAAAAGTTTGATACTAAACTCAGTAACGCAGTTAAAGAGCATACGTCTGAATTTGCTCCAGAAGGGGAAGTAGTCAAGCCTGCAGCTACACCTACAGTGGCTAAAGCGTCTGACGTAGAGGAAGACGAAGTCGACGCCAGCGCAAACCCAAAAAGCAAAGCAAAAAAAGAAGCTCCTGCTCCTAAGGCGCCAGTACAGCCATTTACATTTGCTGCAAATCGCTTTTTCCAAGAAGCTAAAGTTGTAGAAGCTACTAAAGAAGATGCTGCACCTAAAATCTAGTTGTATCTGCTTTAAAAGCCCCTTTAAAGGGGCTTTTTTTTGCGTGTAATAAATAGATTTTGATTTAGGGCGTGTTGATAAGGTGGCTACAGCCTACGTGCCGCGGACAAGCCGCGGGGCGTAGACACGACACAACTTTCATCACGCCATTGATTTTTTCAACGTGCATGTTAAAATGGCACGCTTGATGACCGAATGATTATTTGAAGAGAGTTATACGATGTCTACTCATCCAGATTATGAAATGATTAAAGTGGTTTGCAGTTGTGGCCATGCTTTTGAAACAAAATCAACACTGTGTAAAGATTTAAACATTGAAGTGTGCTCTCACTGCCATCCGTTTTATACGGGGCAGCAGCGCGTGACAGATACTGGCGGACGTGTTCAACGTTTCCGTGACCGGTATAGCATAAAAAAACCAAGTGCGGCGAGTGCAACGGATTCAGCTGACTCAAAGTAATATTTAGTTGTATCGGGATAATGTCTTAGCACAAGACAATTAAGCTTATTAAATTTAAGGCGTGTGTTTATGCGCCTTGGATTTAAGCTTATATCTGTGCTCGTAGACTTTATATAATATTAAACGAACCGAGTACTTATTTTGACAGATGATTTATTAAGAAAACGCGCCCTACATTATCATGCCTTTCCAACACCCGGAAAACTCTCGGTCAACCTGACCAAACCGACAGAATCTCAAGATGACTTATCACTGGCTTACACCCCTGGGGTAGCTGCGCCAGTTCTCGCTATTGAGAAAACGCCAGAAGATGCTTATCGCTACACCGCTAAAGGTAATTTAATTGCGGTGATGACCAATGGAACGGCAGTCCTTGGTTTAGGTAATGTTGGTGCTTTGGCAAGTAAGCCTGTGATGGAAGGAAAAGCCGTTTTATTTAAACGTTTTGCCGACATTGATGTATTTGATATAGAAGTCGATGCAAAAGATTCACAAGCATTTATCTCAACAGCAAGATGTATTGCGCCCACATTTGGTGGCATTAACCTTGAAGATATCAAAGCACGTGAATGTTTTGAAATAGAGCAAGCTTTAAATGATCAATTAGATATCCCCGTGTTTCATGATGATCAACATGGTACGGCGATTGTTATTGCAGCAGGGTTACTGAATGCACTTGAATTGCAAGGCAAACAGCTTTCTGACGTTAAGATTGTTTGTATTGGTGCGGGTGCTGCAGGGATTGCGTCCATGCGGCTTTTGGTCGCCTTAGGTGCCCAAAAATCTAATATGCTGTTATTGGATAGCAAAGGCGTGGTTCATGCAGGGCGTGAAGATTTAAATCCGTATAAATTTGCATTTGCAACTGCACGCGCGGAGCGCACGCTGGATGAAGCCTTGGTCGATGCCGATGTATTTATTGGCGTTGCAAAGCCTGATTTATTAACACCTGCATTGTTAAAAGGCATGGCCCCTAAAGCAATATTGTTTGCATTATCTAACCCAAATCCTGAAATTCGACCTGAACGTGCACGTGAAGTACGTGATGACTTGATTATAGCAACCGGGCGAAGTGATTATCCCAATCAAGTTAATAACGTGCTGTGTTTTCCTTATATTTTTCGTGGTGCACTGGATGCACGGGCGACTTGTATTAATCAGGCGATGCAAATTGCAGCGGTTGAAGCCATTCGAAAGCTGGTCCATGAGCCTGCCCCTGAAGCCGTTAAAAAGAATTACCCAGGGGTTCAGGAATGGGAATTTGGTCCGGAATATATCCTACCCAAACCCATCGATCCACGCCTTAAAGCCTCTGTTTCTCGCGCTGTTTATGACGCGGCCGTTGCAAGTGGTGTGAGTACGCTTGTATCAGGCGTGAGTGAATAAGCAAGTTTTATATCAAGGAGAAAACATGTTATCAAAATCTAAACGTGCGCTACTTATGGGTTGGATTATCTGTGGTATAGGCGCCATCTTTTATTCTTATGAATATTTGTTGCGTATTATGCCAAGTGTGATGGAACCTGCATTACGTGAGCATTTTAGTTTATCTGCAACGGGTTTTGGTATTTTTTCAGCTTGTTATTATTACGCCTATGTACCCATGCAATTACCTGTAGGGGTTTTAATGGATCGCTGGGGACCTAGGCGCTTACTCACTCTTGCTTGTGCACTGTCTGTGCTTGGTATTTGGATTTTTGCAGGAACCTCGGTAGTCAGTTTTGCCGCTGCCGGTCGATTTTTAACAGGCTTTGGCTCAGCATTTGCATTTGTTGGGGTTTTAAAGCTTGCGACAATTTGGTTGCCAGAAGATAAACTTGGTATGGTTGCAGGGCTTGCTGCAGCGCTTGGAACGATTGGCGCGATGGTGGGCGATAATGTTTTAGGTGCCATGGTGTTAAAGCTCGGCTGGCAACATGCGGTTAATTTGACGGCTTTATTTGGTCTTGTTGTGATTTTATTTATGTGGTTTGGGATTCACGACAAAAAACAGCATTTAGAAGAAGATGGCGGAACCGTTGCAAGCTTTAAAGATGGTTTGTTGGATTTAAAATATATTTTAACCAATAAACAAATTTGGATTAATGGCGGGTATGGCTGCTTAATTTATTTGCCAACCACTGTTTTTGCTGAGCTTTGGGGGATTCCTTACTTATCACATGCACGTGGCATGTCTTTGCCTGAAGCTGAATTTGCTAATTCACTGATATTTTTGGGCTTTATGTTTGGCGCGCCAACCTGGGGTTATGTATCAGATAAGCTTCATCAACGGAAAAAGCCGATGCTGATTGGTGCCATTGGTGCAACGATTATGATGACGATGGTCTTGTATTTACCCGGCGTTAGTTCACATGCACTTTACGGCATGATGTTTGTTTTAGGGCTTTTTTATGGCGTACAAGCCGTGGTATTTGCGGTAGGGCGTGAATTGAGCCCTAAAGAGGCCGCAGGAACCGCAATTGCAACCACCAATATGTTTGTCATGCTGGGCGCGATGTTACTGCAGCCGCTGATAGGCAGTCTGCTGGATAGCAGTGTGACATCACGTTACGGCGCAACGTTATCATCAATACAATTAGGCACGGATGGCTTACGTGAGCTTTATACCGTGGCGGATTATCAGTTTGCAATGATGGTGATTCCAATAGGGATTTTTCTTGCTGCGATTCTAACCCTCTTTTTGAAGGAGACGCATGCACATGCAAGATGTAACCTTAAAAAATAATAAGCATTTATTATTTGGCATCACCGTTTGTTTGGTTGGTGCCTTATTTTATTGTTATGAATTTTTACTCCGTATTTTACCAGGGACCTTGCAAGGCGAACTAAGCATTGCATTTGGTCATATCTCAGCAACAACGTTTGGTCAGCTTGCAGCCCTTTATTATTTTGCTTACTCTCCGATGCAGCTTCCTGTTGGCATGCTAATTGATCGCTTTGGCCCACGGCGCTTGTTATCGTTTGCATGTTTATGCTGCACACTCGGTTCTTATTTGTTCATGACCTTTTCTTCGCTATGGATTGCGGGCATTGGTCGGCTTTTGGTCGGATTTGGTTCATCATTTGCATTTGTGGGCGGCTTAACGCTCATGATGCATTGGTTGCCACGACGCTATTTTTCATTAGCAACAGGCCTTATGACAACGCTTGGTATGCTTGGTCTTATGTATGGCGGCATTAAAATCACAGCATTAACAGCAACGCTCGCACTCACACAAATCTTAATGATAACCGTAATTGTCGGCGCTTTTTTAACCGCTTTAATCTTTTTTGTCGTGCGAGATGGCCCAGGCGCAAAAAAAACCCAAGGGCATGCTTTACCTGAATTTTTCTCACAGGTGTGGCGCGTTTTAATATCAAAAGAAGTGTGGTTAATTGGGCTTGTGGGTGCCGCACTATATACCTCACTCTCTGTATTTGGTGAGCTTTGGGGTAAGTCTTATCTTGAGTCAGCACATGGGTTAACCAGCATGGAAGCTGCTAAAAGTGTTTCAGCCATGTTTTTAGGTTGGGCTGTGGGTGCACCGCTGGGCGGTTACTTTTCAGACAAAACAGGTCGACGCGCTTTGTTTTTAGTGGGCGGTGCATTTTTTGCATTGCTTTGCATTAGCGCGGTGCTTTATTTGCCTCATTTATCTTATTTTACTTTAATTGCTTTATTATTTTTATATGGCGTATTTAGCGGAACAGAAATCATTGCCTTTGTGATGGCAAAAGAAAGTAGTGGGGCTGAGCTATCGGGCACGGTATTTGCTGTGATTAATATGATTGTGACGCTTGGCGGCGTTATTTTCCAGCCTTTGGTCGGGTATTTGCTAGATTTCAATCTAAATAAAACAGCGCTCACTGGCGCTGTTATTTATACCGTATCTGATTATCAGCGCGCATTATGTGTGTTACCGTTATCGTTAATTGCCGTTATGTTGATTGGATTTTTCTTAAAAGACTCATGCCGTTTAAAATAAGCCATTGTAATCATAGGTGAATTAAATATGCTGAAATCTAAAAAAACCGTGCTTATTGCTTGGTTAATTTGTGGAATTGGTGCGCTATTTTATTCATATGAATACTTTCTTCGAATAACCCCAAGCGTCATGGAGCCAGCATTAAGAGCGCACTTTAGTTTATCTGCCATGGGATTCGGCGTTTTTTCTTCGTTTTATTATTATTCTTATGTCCCGATGCAGCTTCCTGTGGGTGTCTTAATGGACCGTTGGGGGCCGAGGCGCTTACTGACATTGGCATGTGCCGTTTCAGTACTCGGGACGTGGTTTTTTGCAGCAACTGATTTAGTGAGTTTGGCCGCCGCCGGTCGATTTTTAACAGGATTTGGCTCGGCTTTTGCATTTGTGGGTGTCTTAAAACTTGCAACCATTTGGTTACCAGAAGATAGGCTTGCATTGGTTGCAGGTTTAGCAACGGCGCTTGGTACGATAGGGGCTATGATTGGGGATAATCTTTTAGGTGCAATGACAGCAAACCTAGGCTGGAAAACGTCGGTGCATTTAACAGCAATTTTTGGCTTGGGTTTGTTAGTTGTTATGTGGTTTGGGATTCATGACAAAAAACAAGGTCCAGACGAAGATGGTGGCACCGTCAATAGTTTTAGTAGCATATGGATTGATTTAAAATTAATTGCGAGTAACAAGCAAATTTGGATAAACGGCGCTTATGGTTGTTTGGTTTATTTACCGACCACTGTTTTTGCAGAGCTTTGGGGTATTCCTTATTTATCACATGCCTATGGCCTAGATTTATCTGCGGCTGAATTTGCGAATTCTCTTTTATTTTTTGGCTGTATGTTTGGCGCACCACTCTGGGGCTATTGCTCAGATAGGATTAAACAACGCAAATTACCCATGCGTATTGGTGCATTTGGTGCAGCAATCATGATGACGTGTATTTTATACCTGCCAGGTTTAAATCGCAGTAGCTTATATTTAATGATGTTTATACTTGGATTTTTGTATAGCGCACAAGCGATTGTATTTGCCGTAGGCCGTGAATTAAGCCCAAAAGAAGCAGGGGGAACCGCCATTGCCATGACCAATATGTGCGTCATGCTGGGTGCGATTTTCTTACAGCCACTTGTCGGCCGAATTTTAGATTGGTGTGTGCTTGCACGTTACGAAGGCAAGCTTGCGATTAATTTACTCAGTGCTGATGAAATTCAGCATTTATATACCGCAGCAGATTATCAACTGGCAATGGCTGTGATTCCGATAGGTATTTTAATTGCAGCATTGCTTACATTTTTCATGAAAGAAACCCATGCGCATGCAGGAAAATAGAGTTTGGGGAGTTAGGTTTGGGGTTAAGCTTAACCCCAAATTAAATGCATTCTAATTACAAGGACTCGACTTTGCGGTACAGTCAGAATTACTGCCTGTGCAGTTATATTTTTTTCCACCAGAGTCCGCCATAGTATGAGAGCTGCCACATTTTTCAGCACGCCCTGCATCAGGGCAATTGTCATAACTACTGCCATTACAGCTGCTAGCTGGTTGCGGAGCTGGTGCTGGTGCTACAGCATAGGTGATTGATACGCTTGCAAATAAGAGCGTGCAACAAATACATAGATTAACTAAAAGTGTTTTGAATTTTTTTATGAGTACATTCATGATACATCTCCAGAAAAGTTAGACTTCACTGGTAAATATAGTTTGATTATTAATCATATCAAGTGAAAACAGCAATTAACTCACGAACCGCTAAGCGTTGACTGCCTTTACAGCTGATATTACGCCGAACAGGAAAAGAAGTAATCTTAGCCCCGCGATAGAGTTTGCGTGTTATAGGCGTATCA
>JASJHH010000188.1:0-5908 GCA_033791145.1 Legionella sp. | reverse complement strand
GGTATGTTGGATTCGTTCAGACATGATAATAACCTCTCTACAACGGTTGTTTAAATTAAGAAAAGCTTTGTTAGGCCTTCTTATTTTAAGTATAGCAAATAACCTGCTTTTTGGCTGAACATAGATCTTAATGGCTTTTTTGTGGGCTTGGGCTATCATTGGTAATAAAGAGTGAGGTGAAGATAAAATGGAAGAAGAAACTTTTAAGCAAATTTTAAGTGATTTGAGTTTGTCCAATCTTGAAAAAGGCTTTGATGAGCTAGATTTGACTCTAGTACAAAAAAAAGAACTAATTAAAGCCTATGATCTTAAAGCGCTTCAATACGCAGCTGAAAACAAGCATCATCATCCCTTTCACTCTTATGACGATATTCTTCAAGTAGTTGAAAATGACTTAGGTTATCAAAAGGGATATTGGGATTATTATGAAGTGATCCGATACGCGACTATAAATGGTCACGTAAAGGCTATTGAAGAAGTATTAGGAGCGCTTACTTCTAGTGAAAAACAAGATGCTATTAGATCGTACAATTTTTCTTCTATAAAATGCGCCGCTGAAAACGGTCATGAAAAGATTCTTCAGCTGTTATTAAATTTGCTGCCTAAGGAGCTAAAGCAAGAGGCTATTCAAGCGGATGATTATGCTGCAATCCGAGGGGCTACTGAAAATGGTCATCTTGAGGTTGTTAAGTATTTATTAGATTCGCTACCTGAAGCAGAAAAAAACAGTCTTATTCAAGCAGATGATTATGCTGCAATCCGAGGGGCTGCTGAAAATGCATATTCCGTTGATTTCGCCACCCCATTCCGTTTTTATTCGCCAGGCCATTCCACTACAATCCGCCACCCCATTCCGTTCTAATCCGCCAAGAATATCTTATGCCACCGAGGATGGTCAAGTTTTAACTTCTTTATCCATTTTTTGCCTCATGGAAGGACCGCTTAATTGAATGATTTGAGCTCTCCCTAATAACCGATCCAATATTGCATCAGCAAAAGTTTTATCTGCTATCTGTTCATACCAAGCATTCACTGGTAACTGAGAAGTAACCACTGTTGATGCCTTCTGATAGCGATCATCTAAAATGTCCAGCAGAAGCTGCTGGTGTTCGCCTTGAAGTTTTACCATGCCCCAATCGTCTAATACGATAAGGTGCATTCTCGCGATACCCCTGACTATATTTAAATAACGTCCATCGGCACGAGCCAACTCTAACTCTTCGAGCAAACGCGTCACTCGCCAATATTGAGCACGGTAACCCATAAGACAAGCTTTATGCGCTAATGCGCAAGCAAAATAAGTTTTTCCTGTACCTGTTGCACCTGTAAAAATGACGTTGTGTTTTTGCTCAACCCACGCCTTTGTGCTGAAAGTTGCAATTTGTCGCTTATCCAGTTGACGCGTCGCATTATAGTCAATGTCGGCAAGCGTTGCTTGCGTGATATGCAGTTTTGCTTGGCGTAGTCTGGACTCCATTAAACGATTGGTACGTACGTTTTCTTCATGATCTAATAGTAGACTGAGACGGTCTTCGAAACTTAAATCGTTTTGTGGGGCTTTTAATTGCTCATCTAAAGCCTCCAGCATACCGGTGAATTTTAAGCGCTTGAGCTGCTCTAACATGGGATGTATTAACATCATTTCCTCCTCTTTTAGTGGTAATATTTTTGACCACGTACATTTTCATGGTCTGGTGTTTGATAGGTTTCATTTTTCTCTACGACGCAGAGCCGATGCCGCTTTAAAATAGATTCAAGACTGTCATATCGGTAAGTGCCTATAACGCCCGCTTTTTCACAAGCGAGCTCCAAAGACGCCTCACTAAATGCATGGCTTAATCTTAAAATACCCAATGCACTTCGTTCTTTTTGATGAAGATGTCGCTTAGGATCTTCGAAAAGCCTTAAAATAAGTGCATGTGTGTGGGGGCCAATGCCCTGTGCCCACGCTTGTAAACGTTCATAAGACTGCCATATTAGTTGCTGGCGATGGGCTTCAGGTCGATGTGCATCTACTGTGGTATAAGTGTTGGGGGTATCATCACGTAAGTGACAAGCGATCCGATTATCTTTTTGAAAAACTTCGATATGCTGTGCAGTTATTCTGATTTCTACCGTATGACGCACATATTGGTGTGGCACGCTGTAGTAGTGTCGGTTGATGCACACATGGTAGCCGCCATTAACTTGCTGTTTTTTCCAGGTCGCGAGTTCATAAGGAGTCTGTGGTAATGGTTTTAACGCATCACGCTCGATTCGATTGAATAACTCCCATCTAGAGCTTCCCAGTGCTTTCGACTGGCGATGATTAAGCGTCTCCAGGTGCTCATGTAATTTCAGATTAAGCTGTTCTATCGAGGTAAAACGCGTATCACGCTCAGGCGCCAAAATTCGTTGCTGAACCAATTGAACCGCTTTTTCAACCTTCGCTTTATCTTTCGGGCTATAGGTGCGTGCAGGCATAACCATGCATTGATAGTGCTCTGCACATTCTTCATAAGTTGCATTACACAGAGGTTCATAGCGATTGGATTTTGTTACACCGCTACGTAAGTTGTCAGGCACAATTAATTCTGTGACACCTTGATAATATTGAAACATATGCTGATGAGCTTCTACCCAGTCAGATAGTTTCTGAGACTTGCTTGCCTCACAATAAATGAGATCTGATGCACCCAAAACACCTACAAAAATCTCAGCTTTATATAACACCTCTTGCAAAGAGGTTGCATAAATAGGAACCGTTAGTCCACTGTAATCAACAAAGATTTTTTCACCCGCTTTATGGATCTGCGGCATCCAAACATCTTTTGCTTTAGCCCACTTTCGATAAAGATGCGCAAACCAACTGTATTGATAACCATCAGGTTGTTCGCGTTTGTATTCTTCCCATAATATTTGCAACGTTACAGATTTTCTTTTGAGCTCCGTATGAATGTGTTGCCAGTCCGGTAGCGTTTTATTCTTGCGTGCGTGATTATCTATCGGTGGAAATAACAAAGCCTCGAGCATTTCGCTGTCCATCTCCTCCGGGAGTGGCCAGGTTAAATTAATCACATGGGCTCGAGACAAGTAATCCTTTACCGTACTTCTAGCGATGCCAGTCGCACAAGCAATGCTTTGTTGACTACGATTTAATTCGTATCTTAAACGTAATATTTCTTTGATCTGTCTCATTCTAAGTCTCCGTCTTGGCATGCCTGCACTCCTTGTTTATTAAAAAAACCGGGATTTTTAAAGCAAGCCTTACAAGTAATTTAAAAACAACCCATTAGTGGCGGATAGCACCAAAATAGTGTGGCGAATTAAAACGGAATGAATGGGCGGATTAAAACGGAATGGGATGGCGAATTAAAACAGAATCACATGGCGGTATGGAACGGAATATGCAGAAAATGGTCATCTTGAGGTTATTCAGTATTTTGAAGCGCAGCTTGAAAAGGATAAGCCATTCTACAATCGTATTTTAGTGTTTTTGGGGCTGATTAACCCAGAAAAAAAAGAAGCCATTAGAGCGGATGATTATGCTGCAATCCGAGGGGCTGCTACAAACGGTCATCTTAAGGTTATTCAGTATTTATTAGATTCGCTATCTGAAGCAGAAAAAAAGAGTGCTATTCAAGCGGATGATTATGTTGCAATCCGAGAGGCTGCTATAAACGGTCATCTTGAGGTTTTAAAGTGTTTATTAGATTTGCTACCTGAAGCAGAAAGAATGGATGCAATAAAAGCGAAGAGTAATGTTTTGATTCGCCAGGCTTCTAGGAGGCAGCATTCTGAAATTGTTAATTATTTATTAGCATATAAAGAAGTTTTTTCCTATATGGACAATTATGACCAAAAGGATGATAAAGGCTATGTTTCTTCATTTGTGAATCAAAAAATAGTATCGATTCAAAAAAATAAAGCAAATCATGAAGAACAGTACCCTGAAGATGTATTCAATTTAGAGGATGAAGAGGCGGCTTATGCGTTATATATGTTACGCAATTTAATTCGTCGAGGTGTAGGCCGAGAGCATGCGACAGCAGGTATTCAGCTTTTATTAAGTATTCCGTCTGTTAAGGGGCAGGCCCATTTAGCCTTAGGTACGGATTTCGATGGCAATGCGTTATTAAGGCATGCAATACAGATAGGCAATGGAGAGGCTGCTCGTATTTTAATGGGTATCCCAGCAGTCCGCGAGTTAGCAGCGCAGCATCAGAATTATCTAGCTGAAGCTACAATATTAACAGATTTTATCATGGCGCTTGAAATGGACGAATTTGTTAACGCGCATTTTGATAGTGTTATTACCAATAAGAACGCAGTCGCTTTAAAACAAGCCCTAGACTTAATTTCATCTGCTGAGAGCGATAATAATGCAGAAGAAAGAAAATCAGCGAAGGAAAAATTAAAATCTTTAGAGATATCCTCTGAAGAAGCCAGTGAATTTAATGAGCTTTTAAGCAATAAATATGATTTGCAAGCTGGGGACAAACTTAGTTCTGGCTCCGATTTCCAAGTGTTTAATGAGCAATTGGATTTAGAAGGATTAATAAAAAGTAAATTATCTAAGCCACAAGAAAGTGATGCTGAGCTATTAAGTCGCTTAAGCTTCTTTTCTTCTTCTGAAGAACCTACTAAGGTAGCTGGACCCAAAACAAGTGAGAGTAAACCGCCGCAGGGAGGAATTTAGCAATATAAATATGTCTTATTGACATATATTTCGCTGTAAGATACACTTTACTTCGTGTGTTACTTTAATTTATTAGGGATTGGCTTGCGTATTATCTCAAAGAAAAAGCTACGTGATTATTATCAGGGTAATATGCAAGCAGAGATTCCGCTCACAGCATGGTATTACAAAATGAAAGCCTCTCATGCGCTAAATATTAATGAATTACGAGAAGCTTTTAATAGTGTGGACCCTGTGTATGGTTATACTATTTTTAATGTTGGGGGCAATAACTACCGGTTAATTACAGCCGTTCATTACAATACGCAATATTGTTTTATTCGAGCCATATGGACGCATACAGAATACAGTAGGCGTAGTAATCAAGATAAACTTAAGCGAGGTACACTATGACTATGAGCGCTTTATCAATTGATTATATTGATGAAAATACACATCACCAATTTCATTTGCCGCTGTCTACCTTTAAAAAACCAGAAAGCAAAGCTGAATATTCAAAGTTAGAAAAAATTTTAGACGAGCTGATTGATGAAGTAAAAGATAATGAGGCGCATCAATTGGCATTGGCAATGCAGATTATTGGTGAAAATTTGGAGCAATATGATAATGAGCATTATCCTGCTATTGGGGCGAGTGTGAGTGATGTTGACATGGTGAAGTATTTGATGAAAACCCACCATCTTCATCAGAAAGATTTAGCAGATATTTTTGGTGGTCAAGGCAATGTATCAAAATTTTTAAATGGCGAAAGAACGCTTGGTAAAGCTGCTATTTCAGGCCTTAAACAAAAGTTTGGGATTAGTGCTGATTTTTTTGTGTAGTTTGTGTTGATAGATTGTAATCACAACAGGCTTGCAGAGTACGGGTGATTATTTTATACTCTGCGCGAATCAAATAGGTGAGTCAGTGAAAAATCAGCGAGGGTTGCAAGGCGCGAAGCGTCTTTTTATTGTTCAATTAAGCCTTGTTGCAGTGCTTGCTTTTTTTGTATGGATCTTGATTAATGCCCGTGCCGCGTATTCTATTGGCTTGGGTGGTTTGGTTTGGGTGATGCCGCAGCTCTGTTTTGCGATTGTTTTGTTTTCAGAGCAGCGGGCTCTTTTTTCCAAATATATATTGAGTCATGCGTATCGCCGAGAAGAATAAAAAGTATTAATCTCAGACATTTTATTTGCTGGGGTTGATAGTTTTTGGCATTTGTTGCCAATTAAGTAGATGATAGTGGATATC
>JASJHH010000187.1:0-17686 GCA_033791145.1 Legionella sp. | reverse complement strand
TAAAAAACATAACAAGCACTATATATACTACTGTACGGTGTTAGACTCCCAAATTTATTTCAAGGACGCCCACTCAGTTTGTTTCTTCAATTGCCAATGAACTTCGCCTCAAGCGTGTCGTGCATTCTACGGATTTCTGTGGCCCTGTCAATGCTTAATTATGTTTATTTATGCTTATTTTTAATTTACTGATGCGCCGTTTACCCACTTGTATTAAATACTCAACCTCTTCGTCCAACATCAAACCAGTATCACTTATTTTTTCACCATTGATACGCACAGCTTCACTTTTAATTAAGCGCATGGCCTCAGATGTGCTCTTAGTCAGCCCTAGTTGTTTTAGAATTTGTGGTATCGGTAGGACAGCTTCAAGCGTTAATGCTTGCAGCGCTATATTTTCTGGAATTATTTTTTTTTGAAATCGACTAATAAATGCTTCACGTGCATTTTGTGCCGCTTTATCTGAATGAAAGCGCGCGACAATCTCTTCAGCAAATTCAAACTTTACATCTCGCGGATTTCCACCTGTCGCAACACGCTCTTTCCAAGCAGTAATCTCTGTATTTGATTTAAAACTCAAGCAGTCTATATAACGCCACATTAAATCATCCGAAACTGACATGAGTTTTCCAAACATAATCTCAGGTGGCTCATCAATGCCAATATAATTATCTAATGACTTAGACATTTTTTTAACGCCATCTAAGCCTTCTATTAAAGGCATTAAAATAACGACTTGTGGTTCTTCTCCCATTTGCTTTTGAAGCTCTCGCCCCATAAGCAAATTAAATTTCTGATCCGTCCCACCACATTCTATATCTGCTTTTAAAGCCACTGAATCATAGCCTTGTATTAATGGATATAAAAATTCATGTAATGCAATCGGTTGATTTGCCGCATAACGCTTACTAAAATCATCCCGCTCAAGCATTTGAGCAACGGTTACTTTACCTGCAAGTTGGATTAAATCAGCAGCACTTAATGCACCAAGCCACGATGAATTAAACATAATTTTCGTTTTATCTTCATCTAATATTTTAAACACTTGCTCTTGATATGTTTTAGCATTTTCTATGACTTGCTCTGGTGTTAATGGCACGCGCGTTACAGATTTACCGGTTGGATCACCAATTGTTGCTGTAAAATCACCGATTAGAAAAATCACCTCATGCCCAAGCAATTGAAATTGGCGTAATTGATTTAAAAGTACGGTATGGCCCAAATGCAAATCAGGCGCGGTTGGATCAAATCCTGCTTTTACTCTTAACGGTCTGCCTTTTTTTAACTTAACGGCCAAAGCCTCTATCGGTAGCACTTCTTCAGCGCCCCGTAGTAACGCTTCTGGAATAACATCTTCTTTAGTCATCACCTAATCACCCTCTAAATAATACTAAGCACAACACTAAATATTGACCTTTCTGTTTACAGTCGGTATCTTAGCCCGGATATTCGTCCCAGGCTATCCTTTGTTTGTAATGAAATATCCCTTTGAATTAAAATCACATCAAAAAAAAATAAAAAAAACAATCTCTTTGCTTACGATCCTATTCAGCCTTATTTGTATGCTATGGGTGACCAACACACGGCATGCATCTTTTTTGTCTCCAGCAACACTTGAGCAACCCCTTATTTTGCCGCAACAAACATCTCATGAAAACCCAGATGATGCTTCATGGCAAACCATCACAACAAAATCCGGAGACTCGCTAGCAACACTCTTCACCGACATGGGGCTTAGCGCAAAAACCCTGCATATGATTTTGGATAATAATCCACACGCTAAAACACTCTCGCAAATCAAACCGAACCAATTGGTTCAGTTTTTAATTCATGATACAGAATTAGAACAACTCATTCTTCCACTATCAAAAACAGAATCTTTGGTCATTAAACGCCTCGAAAATAGTTTTGAAACACAAATCAAAACCCATGAAACCTATATAAAACCCGAAACCGTTACAGGCACTATTCATCATTCACTGTATACAACTGCAAAAGACAGCCATATTTCTTATGCGCTCATGCAACAAATGGCTGATATTTTATCTTGGCAAATTAATTTTTCTCGTGACTTAAGAGAAGGTGACGCATTTAGTATTCGCTATGAAGTTCATTACATAGATAATAAGCGCATTCGTACCGGTGATATTCTTTCTGTTTCTTACACCAACCGCGGCAAACAATATCAAGCCATTAGACATCAAACAAAAACAGGTAAAACCGATTATTTTACACCTGAGGGCAAAAGCGTACGAAAAGCTTTTTCACGCTACCCCGTACAATTTAGCCACATCAGTTCAAACTTTAATTTGTCACGCATGCACCCCATCTTAAAAAAACGACGGCCGCATCGTGGTATTGATTTAGCAGCGCCCATTGGCACGCCTATTCATGCGACCAGTGATGGCCGTGTTACAAGCATTGGTTATGAAAGCGGCTACGGCAATAAAATTAAATTACAACACGCAGGCCCCTATGAATCGCTTTATGCGCATTTGTTAAAGTTTAAGAAAGGCTTAAAACGCGGTGACACAGTACAACGGGGTGATGTTATTGGTTATGTCGGCCAAACAGGCCTTGCAGACGGGCCCCACTGCCATTATGAATTTCGGGTGAATCATGTTGCTAGAAATCCTGCTACGGCAACCCTACCCGATGCATCACCTATTCCAGCGTCTGAGCTTGCAGTCTTTAAATTACATGCCAGCACAGAGCTCGCCGAGCTTAACCGCCTTGAAAAACCCAGCAACCGCATTACATAAAAAAATAACGACACACATAAACTGATGCACTAATCCCGGCTAAATCAGCCAAAAGCCCGGCAGGTATTGCATGCCGTGTACGCCTAATACTTACTGCGCCAAAATAAACAGCAATCACATAAAAAGTAGTCTCAGTACTACCCATCATGGTCGCTGCAATTTTAGAAATCAGTGCATCGCCACCATTTGCATGAATAATTTCGGCCGTGACACCCATCGAAGCACTGCCTGAAAAAGGCCTCACCAAAGCAAGTGGTAAAACCTCAGCAGGAAAACCTATCTTGCCTAAATAAGGTGCTAATATCCCATACAATAAATCAAAAAAACCAGAGGCTCTGAGCATGCCAATCGCAACCATCATGGCCACCAAATATGGAATCAAGTTCACACTCAGTTCAAACCCTTGCTTTGCACCGGTGATAAACGCATCAAATACATCTACTTTTTTAATGCTTGCATAAAGCGGAATACCCACGACAAACGAGAGCATAATCCAGTTTAATATTTGCGTTACAATTGGCCCCATGTTATTCGCTCTCCTCAGGTTTCATACGATAACACGGTAATTTTGCTAATTGCTTCACTGCAAAAACCCCAACAATCGTTGATGCACTCGTTGCAATCAACGACGTTAAAATAATACTACTCGGCTGCACACTGCCATTCGCTGCAAGCAAAGCCATGGCTGTTGCAGGAATGAGTTGCACACTAGATGTGTTTATAGTCAAAAAAGTACACATCGCATTGCTGGCTGTATGCACATGCGTATTCAAACGCTGTAATTCTTTCATGGCTTGCAAACCAAAAGGTGTTGCAGCATTCGCAAGTCCCAGCATATTAGCTGATAAATTTAAAATCATGGCCCCCATTGCGGGATGATCATGCGGCACTTCAGGAAACAACCAACGCATCACAGGACGCAAAAGCCATGCTATTTTGTTAATTAAGCCAGACGCTGATGCAATCCCCATTATCCCAAGCCAAAGCGCCATAATACCGGCAAGCCCGAGCGCCATTTCAAAACCAAATTTCGCCGAATCAGTAATCGCTTGCACCACAAACCCCAATCGATCTTGTATGGCACCTACCACAACAGACAAAACCATCATCGATAACCAAATGACATTTAACATATATTTGTTCCTTAGTTACATAACGCGTTATGCTATATGCTATATTCACTATATTCTATTAAAATATCACTCATGAGTAACTTAAAGCGCAATTTAAAAGCAATCAGCTTTATAATAACCCTAAGTTTTTTATCTAATTCCGCCATAACGGCCGAAAGCACACAACTCACAGCTAACAAAAGCATTCAGAAACTATACCACACGCTTGATGCCAAGCCGACACCCATGCCGACTCGTCTGAATCAAATTAGCCGTTATTTTTTAAATAAACCTTTCCAATATAACGCGCTTGGCGAAGGTCCTCATGCCGATTATGACCAAGGGCCTTTATACCGCACCGATATTTTTGATTGTGAAACCTATGTAGACACCGTCGTTGCGATTGCTCTTTCTCCCAATTTTGATGCATTTACAAAATGTATTCAATGCATTCGTTACCAAGATGGACACGTTTCGTTTACCACCCGAAACCATTTTACATCACTTGATTGGAATCCCAACAATCAAAAAACAGGTGTTTTCAAAGATATCACACAAGATTTAGTGGACCCCAATCATCAATCCATTGCAAAAATTTCAACAACGTTTATTAATAAACCCAATTGGTATGCCAAGTTGTCTCGCACACGTATTCGACTTCCAGATGCATCCGCCGAAGAAAAAACAAAACAGTTCGAAGCCTTAAAACAAGCCGGGAAAAACTTAAAAGCAGCAACAGTAGATATTCCCTATATACCACTGACTGCATTGTTTGATGACAAAGGCCGAGCCAACTACGCCCTTTTTAATCAAATTCCAAATGGCGCCATCCTTGAAATTATTCGCCCTAATTGGAACCTTGAAGAACAAATTGGAACACGCCTTGATGTGTCACACATGGGATTTGTCTTTCGAAAAAATGGCGAACTCCGCTTTCGTCATGCCTCACTCCAAGAGAAAAAAATCAGTGACATGTCACTGATTAATTATCTTAAAAAAGCACGAAAAAGCCCAACCATTCGAGGCATTAATATTCAAGTGGTTGTGCCAAACAAACCCCGTGCTGGATATTGCGGATAAAACTATAGAAATCAAATTTTGTAAAACATCAAATACTCTCCTACGCTTATAAAGCATGCAAAAAAACAGGTAGGAGAGCGTCATGAATATTACTGACCAACCTAAGAAAAGAATAAGAACAGGTTATGTTTTATTGATGATATTAGCATGTAGCATATACGCTCTATCTTGCGAAGCTTGCACAGTCTCCAACACCGGAACCCAAAATTTAATCGTCACAACTGCAAGCAATACGGGTCAGAATCGTGTTATTCAAACGCTTGCCCCTAATCAATCAATTACTGTTGATAGCAAAAACTGTGCTTATGGGTATAGCTATGTTAAATGCTGCACAGGCAGTAATTGTGGTGACCATCTAGTCAAAGAGAATCATACCTATCATTGTAAATATCAAAACACTGCGCATAACAAAGAGCAGCAGTATATTAGTCACATGCTGCTCATATAGCTCGCTATTGTATAGCCCTCCACTAATTCAAAATCTACGTCAGCTTTTTTTTGCTCAACGAGCACAAGCTGGCGGTTTGCTTCATATTCAGTCATCCGCTTAGAGCAAACCGCTTTATCCTCTGGTTTAAGATATCGAATTTCTGCATTTTTTACATCTGACAACGCATAGCGCATAAACTCGTGTGCCGTTTTATAAGCCTCTTCTTTAAAATGAAAATCGGCTATTTCTGTATAGTTAACAGAACGATTATAGTAAACATCTGCCACTTCTTGTTCGCTAAAATAATTCTCTAAATTATCTATATTTAATATTTTCGTATAAAACAAAAGACTTTTATCCATGTCTTCTGTTTGATTTGCACGAGAAAACAGCGCTATCAAATGATTGCGTGTTGCTTGCTTATTTCTTAAAAAAAACAAAGGGAGTGTCATGTTTTAAATCTCGCTGCTTGTATCGCTACCTATCTAAAAAGACAAACACTATAACACAGTGATCAAATACCTCACATGAGATACATGCTATACTTCTTACTTTCTCTGAAAGCTTAAATAATAGGAACAATACCATGCAACACACAGGTACCGTCATACGATTCAATAAAATCAAAGGATATGGGTTCATCAAAGCAGAGACAGATAACCAAGAAATATTTGTTCATTTTTCTGAAGTTCAAGCAGCCGGCTACAAAGAACTCAAAGCAGGACAACATATCAGCTACACGTTAAAACAAGGCGAAAAAGGCGCTTTTGCAACGCATGTTCAAGTAATCAAGGAATAATAGTACTAGTGTGTCCAGGGTTACCCCTTCCAACTAGCCTTAAGTTTTAGTTGACAATAGGTCATAGCTTTAGACGAAAAGTTATTTAGAACGCCCTTCTGCTATGTGTATTGTCAAGTTTTGGACAAAAAAAATCCATTCATGACAATGCATGCCTTCATTAACCAGTCGAATGAAAAGCGCATTTATTATTTCACCGAGTTTATATAATAACCTTATAGGTCAATCTTATGCCAATTCGTGCATTTTCAATATGCTTTTAATGAGGCATAGCTGAAAAATATTCGTGGGGATACGTCAGCCCGCAAAGACGTACCTAGGGAGCTACAGCAACTAAATCAAACAATACATCCCTATCGCAACGGTTCTATCATAAGGCAATTGATAAAATTCAATATTAAAATTCGCTGAGTAATTTCGTACTAAAAACGCAAATAGTTTTTCCTGCCAATAAAACCACAGCGTGCGTTTTGCGCGTGAGGCTAATACATTTGGAATTTCAATCATATATCGTGCTTTATTCACATTAATTTCAAAAGGCAAAATTTTGCGTTCATTCGCAAGAAAAAGCGCTTGTGGAATAGATACTGCGTCCATAAAGCCATAATGCAAAATCAATTCACAAATATTTTCTTTTAATATATTAACCTCAAAGCGATTCACCGACGAAACATACGGAATGGGATCAACGCGATATTTAACCAATAAAATATGCTCAGGCAGCGTGCGATTTAGTTTTAAAAAATTTAAAAAACTCCCACCACTTTGATCATAAATATCAGTAATAAAAATTGCGGTTGTATTTGGCACACGCGTTAAACTTTTATAATCCAGCTGACGCAGTGTTTTAGACATGGCTTCTTGTTTTGCATAATACGTTTCTTTAAGATAAACACGGCCTTTGTTCCAGGTATACATCACAAAAGCTGAAACACTCGCAAAGGCAATTGGAATCCAGCCGCCTGTGAAAAGTTTTTGAATATTCGCACCCAAAAACGCTAAATCTATCATCCCAAAACTTAAAAATATTACCGCAATTTTAAGCCAGTGCCAGTGCCAATATTTTATTGCGACATAAGCCACTAATAATAAACTTAATAAACCCTCTAAATTCACGGCTATTCCATAAGCATGCGTCATGGCACTCGCATGTTTAAAAACCAACACTAATAAGAGCGTGCCTATGGCTAAAATCATGTTTACTTGAGGAATATAAATTTGCCCGCGTTTTTCATCAGAGGTTTGAATAATAGATAAATGTGGATATAAGCCCAGTAATACTGCTTGACGCATGAGCGAGAACGTGGCTGAAATCACAGCTTGCGATGCAATAATCGTCGCACACGTTGCAATCACGAGCAAAGGCACTGCAAACCAGCTCGGTGCTAAATAATAAAATGGATTATCGATTGCCTCTGGATGTTGTAATAAATAAGCCCCTTGTCCAAAATAATTTAAAACAAGCGCTGGAAATGCGATTAAAAACCAACTCATTCGAATAGGGCTTTTTCCGAAATGCCCTAAGTCCGCATAAAGTGCTTCACCCCCTGTGATGACTAAGAAAATACCGCCTAATAACGCATAACCTGTCCAGCCATTGGTTTTAAAAAAATCAACCGCATACATCGGATTGATTGCTTTGAGTACCACAGGATTATTAACAATTTTATTCACCCCAAGTAATGCAATGGTCACAAACCAAATCAAAATCATGGGGCCAAAGAGCCGACCAATTCGTGCTGTTCCTAACGATTGCATGCTAAACAAAAGTACTAAAATAACGCAGGTCATCGGTAATATATATTTCGATAAACTGGGCACGGCAACATTAACGCCTTCAATTGCGCTCATCACAGAAATGGCAGGCGTTAACATACCGTCACCCAGCATGAGCCCCGCACCTAAAATACCTAATACAAAGAAAAAACGTGCACGATTGGTCGCTGTATTTTTACTTAAAGCAAGTAAAGCCAAAATACCGCCTTCACCATCATTGTCTGCACGAAAGAGTAAAAATAAATATTTAATCGAAATAACAAGCGCGAGCGACCAAAAAATAAGAGACAATATCCCTAAAACATCTGTGATATTAATTGGCAAGCCACCGAGTGACTCACGCATCGCATATAGCGGGCTCGTGCCAATATCGCCATAGACCACACCGAGGGCTGCAAGCGTTAAGCCTGCTGATAACTCGCGCTTTTTTTTGTCCATTTCACTCACAATCAACATCCATTTATCATCAAAGCGTAACATATTTTGATTGCACAACACGTACAAACTCTATCATAATAAATACTTCATACATTGCATGATAATTCTAATCACTTATGATAACTAAAACATTCAAACAGCTAGCGCTTATATTATTCACAATAACTTGCTTAAGTAGTTGTTTTCAGCCACCTTTTAATCATTTTAAAGCCGATAAATTTGATTTAGGCGATTCGGACGTGTGTGGAAAACCCACTTTTCACACGCGTGCTGAACGTAATACGATTGCACGAACAACCATTCGCCACCTTGCTTCGCAAGCAATACAGTTTGTCCAGCAAGGCGACAAAATGACGCTCATCATACCAACAGACCCTTATTATTTATTTAATAGCCCTGATTTTGATGACACTGAATTTGCTGCATTAAATAACATCGCAAAATTCGTCAAGCTTTTCCCATGCAGCCAATTTATCGTCGCAGGCTTTACTGATAACGTCGGAAAAAAATCACTGCAAAACAAACTCTCTAAAGCGCGCGCTGAGACCATGCTCACTTTTCTTTGGGCCAAAGGGGTACCTGCCCAACGCCTTAAATCAGAAGGCTTAGGTCAGCATTTTTCTATCGGTAATAATCGTATTGTTCATGGTAGTGCCTATAACAGACGCATTGAAATTCAATGGTGGACCAATAAAGTGACACGACCACTGCCTATTCCTGAAAACATGAAGACCAAATAAATGAGATAAATTAGATAAATATGATCTCTAAAGTAATCGGCGGCATTCTTCTGATTGTCGGCACCTCCATTGGTGGCGGCATGCTCGCCCTCCCCATGGCCAATGCAGCTGCAGGCCTTGCTCCTTCATCGATTGCGCTCGTTTTTTGCTGGCTTGTTATGACGATTGGCGCGTTTTTAATGCTTGAAGTGAACTTATATGTCCCTTCAGGCAAACACATGCTCTCAATGGCCGAGAAAACATTAGGAAAACCAGGGCTTATTGTGACTTGGGTGAGTTATTTATTACTTTTATATGCGCTTTTATCTGCCTATATTTCAGGTGGCTCAGATGTACTCCAAGGCGTATTTAGCCTAATACATATTCATCTGACCGATTGGCAAAGTACCTGTCTATTTACAGTCTGCTTTGGCGCTATTGTATATGGCGGCATTCATCAGGTTGATTGGGCCAATCGCGTGCTTATGTTCGGAAAACTCGGCATTTATTTATTACTTGTGATTTTAATTTCGCCTTTTATCCAACTTGATTATTGGGCCCGGAGTGAACCTGCCGCGATACCCAATACGCTCATGATTTTAATTACCTCGTTTTGCTTTGCTATTATCGTGCCCAATTTACGTGAATATTTTAATCATAATTTAAAACAACTCAAATCTGTGATTTTAATCGGATCGCTCATTCCGCTTTTTTGTTACTTTGCTTGGGATGCTGTCATCATGGGCACACTGCCCGCCGATGGCCCGAACGGCTTAATGTCTTTAACCCATAACCCACATCCAACCACAAGCCTTGCCAATCAACTCGCATATGCCGTTCACAATACAGTCATTGACCGATTTTTTCGTACGTTTACCTCCATTTGCATGCTCACCGCATTTCTTGGCGTGGCACTGTGCTTAATGAGCTTTTTAGCGGATGGTTTAAATTTTAATCGGCGTGGAAAAGAAGGTGTTGCACTTGCCCTACTCACCTTCTTGCCGCCGATGTTATTGGTCTTGTTTTTTCCGGGCGTGTACTTAAACGCACTGCGCTACGCAGGCATGTTATGCGTGGTGTTACTGGTTATTTTACCGGCTTTGATGGCGCTAGTTGGTCGTAAAAAACTAACCAGCCCATTTGTTGTGCCTGGCGGCATTTGGCCGCCTATGTTTCTTTTATGTGGTGCTGCAGGTTTACTTTACGTGAGTATTTAATTCCACCTGCAACTGTTTTTATCCATGTCGAAAAATCAACAAAATCAGGCCAAACCGTTTGCAGAGAAACCAATAGTTTATAAGCCACTTGGGGTTGCTCTTTAATTAGCACATCAATCAGAACGATTATATCAGCTTCGTTGATTGCTTTGATTTTTTTACTCTCTTTTTCAGATACATTTAGCATTTTATCAAATACTTGATGAAATGCTTTTGTTAAGTATTTGGGTACAGGGATATCTCCATTAAAAATACGGTGATCAGCACTCACTGAAACCGGCAGCATATCTTCTGGCTCAAATGCTTCTGATGTTTCATTCCATACCGGTTTTTTCTGCACAGCTAGCAACGTTAATTTTAAAGCTTCGTTCATACGTAACGGTGACTTAGCCCGTGCATATCCCGCAAATCCGTTATTACTTAAAGATACGATAGGATTCCCTGCCACCGGATAAGGATATACACCTGTGGCAATATCACCCATGACTTCATCCATTAATAACGCAAATTCGGGATATTTTTGCTCTAGCGCTTGCCGCTTTTTGTAACAAAATACCATGAGTTTAAGCGTTTGTTTAACTTGATTGATTAAGCTGAAAATAGATTGCTGATGGCAGGCTTCAAAAATAATCGAGCCTAAGTGATCGCCACAATCAGGTAATTTAACCACCAATGCAACATATGTTTTCTCACTTTGATATAAACGATGATAACTCAAATATGTTCGATACATCGGACTTTCTGAAACAGCCTGACTCACCGCTTGCAACATAAGCATCGTCAGCATTTCAGGTTGGTATTTTTTTTCAAAAAATTTAAGCCGGGTGATATTTATATCAAATTCAGCCACCATGGTTGGATCAGTTGGCGCTTTCCATTGCGTCATGAGAAGCTGACGCATCGCTGACAGCTCAACTTCATGATTATGTTGCGTATACTGTTTAATCTGTAGCAATAAAAATTGCCGACTACCCATAAAAAATTGCCACGTTTTCCCTGGCGATAAATTCAATTGTTTTAGCTGTTTTCTATGTTTTTTATCTGTCATCGAAAAATATTTTTCAAGGCCATCCACACCAATCAAAGCAACCATGGTGTTAATATAAAGCGATTTAAAAAATACACCTGAAAGCAGTTTATCTTCAAGTATTTCAAGCTTTGGCTTCAATGCCTTAATAGAAGGCAAGCCGATTTCACGATATAACTCAGCCTCACATACATGCCGATGTTCATCTTCTAGAATAATCGAAAAAACATCCGGCGCAATATCAGCCATATAAAATGCTCGAAAACACTCTTCAATTAAAGCTTCTCCAACGATATTAAGAAAAACAATTGCTGTTTTCAGGCACGTTTCTCCACGGATAAAATCACCTAAAGCTTCAAGTTCTTTATTGTATGCTGGTGGCATCGCATAGGGCGTAATCAACTCATACACAATACGAGTAAACACCATACAATGAAACACTTCATCCATAAGCTGCGTTCGCATCCGCTGTCTAAGTTCAAGCGTTGGCAGCTTTGGTTCTAATTTTAATGGTATCTGAATGGCTAATACTTCTAATTGCGCCATTAGTGAGAAAGCATGAATGTAAAGCATTCGGTCATGCTTTAATTTAAAAGGCAGGCCTGCTGAAAACAAAGTATCTATTCGCTGCGTCACGACGGCTTGTTCATCTTGATTTAGTGCTTCCCATCCTTCTAAAATCCATTTTTCAGCACCCCATGCAGGTTTTAATAACGCATCCAAGTTTTTCATCAATGCAATCCTTTTAATCAATCAATGCAAAACATCATACCCGAGGTACTTTGGATAAAACAAGATGACATGTTAGAATGCATTTTTTAATTTTATTAAAGCAATAACAGGAGATACAATGGTTTTAATTAATACCTCTGTCGGTAACATTCGCTTGAAACTCGATGAGGAAAATACACCCAACACCGTCGCGAATTTTCTAAACTATATTCGCAATGATTTCTATCAAGATACCTTATTTCATCGCGTCATCGACGGCTTTATGATTCAAGGTGGTGGTTTAAATGCACAACTAGAAACCAAGCCAACCGATAAGCCTGTTGAAAATGAAGCAAAAAATGCCAAGAAAAACACACGCGGCAGCATTGCTATGGCACGTACATCAGACCCACACTCAGCAACCGCACAGTTTTTTATTAATTTAGCTGACAATGCTTTTTTAAACTTTACAGGTGAAAATCCACAAACCTACGGCTACTGTGTATTCGGCGAAGTGGTTGAAGGTATGGATATTGTAGACGCGATTGCTAAAGCAAAAACAGGCCAACGCGCAGGGCATGCAGACGTTCCGATGGAAGACATCGTGATTAACAGCATTACAGAAACAAGTAAGTAAAAATATTGGACACTATGTAAAAATAATGTTACTATAACCTCATATTTTAATTAAATGTGAGGTTACATCTCATGCCAGGTCTTATTTATCTACCTATTAGCAATACAACACACGCCAAGGATATCGTAAAGAAATTTGAGGCTCTCAAAAAAAAACATCCCTCATGTGTCTTTGTTTACCCTGATTATTTATCAGAACATCCGGTCGCCCATCCACTCGTCCAAGCGGCTAACACCCTAACGAATTCCAGATTCAAATTAAAATTGCCGATGAAAGCTAATGACGGCAAAAAAATCTTAGAAAACAAAGCAAAAAACGCTATATTGGTCATCCCTGTAATAATTGGTCCGAGATATCACCACTATGAAGCAGATAAAGCTCATAAGCAGCTCCCACATATTACAATCGGCGAAGCTGTTCACACCCCTTATTTATTCCATACGACTAATGCTAGTATTGAAATGAAATTCACGCATATGTCTGCTTATGTACATAAATTTGAACAAATAAAGGCGACATATCCCAACATAACCGCTGGCACGGAAAAAACAAAACTCAACAGAAAGCGCAAAAAAAGCAAGCGTAACGTTGATGCAGCTAATAGTTCAACTGTACCCGTACCAACAGAAACCACAGCAGAAACAGAAACGCCTCCGGATCTCCCAAAAAACAGCCAGTGTTTTTTTAAAAAAGCGCCTTCTGCTAAGCAGTGTATTTCAAGTTTATTATGCCTCGCAGGGATTGCTATTTTAATTGCAACGCTCGCACATCTACTACCCATGCTCCCTGGTTTAGTGGTTGCAACTGGATTAATTGCTTTAGGTGCTGGACTTGCAGTAAGCCCTGAAAGCCAAAATAAAGAGACGCCAAAGCTATAAAATTAAAGTAGTCGAAATAATTTCAGCAACCTGATGAGCGTGTCGTTTCATAATGTCAGTATGTTGCGAATTAACTATTTTATGACGCTTAACGTCACCTTTAACATATTCATCCCAAGCGAAGGATAATAAAAAATTACTGATTTTTGACACGTCCATGTCTAATTCAGCCTGAATTAAAGTCATATCACCATCAAATAATGAAGGTGAATAGCCAGATAAAGCATAACCCATAGCATCATCTGACACGTTGTTTACCAATAAACGATAAGGATTGTGTTTGGCATTGCTAATATAGGGCATTATTTTATAACGTGCTAATAGTTTAGCAATGGTATATCCATACTGCTTTCTTTTCTCAGGACTCAGTAATATAACCAACCTCGTTTTTAATGATAAAATATCGTTGTAAAATAATTGCCATTTTTTTTTACGGGCATAAGTATGCGTATCGACTAATATGGCGTGATACATATGATTATTTTTATGATTTAAACAAGCGGCCGTTTCATAGGCAACCAACCCTGAAAAAGAGTATCCAGATAGATAAACCCGATATCCTGCTAATTCATCCTGTATTACTTCAGAACAACTCTTGGCGAGTTCATTTAACGAAATATACGCCTGTCCTGTCGCGTTCTTCAATTTAAAATGTAGACAATAAATCCCATAATCATTTGAAATATGTTGCCTTAATATTGAACTCCACTCGGGTGATTCGCCATGCCAAGCAAAATGCACAACATAAGCACGTGGATTATCACATGCTTGTATCTTGCTTAGGGTAATATGTTTACTTGGGTCTGCATTTTTCTGAAAATAAGTACTTAAAGCATTCAAAGTTGGATGACTATGTAAAATTGAAAGACTTATTTGCTGGTTAAGCACCGCTTCAAGCTTAAATATTAACTCTGCTGTCTGTAACGAATTCATGCCAAGATGCTGAAAAAAATTATCATCCGCCTCAAAAGTATAAATATCTAATTGCTGCGCTATTATTTTATATAATTTTTGCTTAAATGCACTGTACTCAAAGTAATCACAATTTGTTTCTATATGCTTTTGCTGATTATTTTGTAAATAAGCTTCGCGTAAGCAGGGACGATCGATTTTTCCCGTGTGGGTATACGGCATAGCTTGTATCATGTGAATATATATTGGACGAAAATGCTCGGGTAAGCGAGCATTTAAATGACGGTGTAATTCAATGCTTTTATGCTGCAAATCACCTTGTACAAATAATACTAACTTATGACTCACCCATTCAAGCTTATATATGCTTACAATGCTTAATTGCCTGATACATAGCTCAATTTCCGTCAATGAAAAACGTTTCCCTCTTAACTTAATGAGATCGTCCTGACGACCAACGAGGTGCAATCGGCCCAATGTGTCAAAATAACCTAAGTCTCCTGTATGAAATACATATTTTTTCGTGCTTTCTGAGTATATAAATAACTTATTTTTACTGCCGGCATAATAATCTTTAGGTATATAATCACTGGCAACCGTAATTTCACCTATTTTCCCTGTTGTCGTTACCTCTCTGCCAGCGTGATTTATAATTTTAACCTGTTTGCCTTCAACCGGAATGCCAACACACACAACACCCTTTTCAATCGAAGTCTCATGGGTTAAAAACCACTCGGATATTGTGCGTGTTTCAGTTGTTGCATATGCGTTTTGTATTGTACATCTTGAGTAAATATTACGGAAAAAATGCTCCGCATCTTGATAAGTCAGTGGCTCTCCGCCCGTGGAAATTAACCGCAATTTTGGGTCAAGATGAGTCGCTTTTGATGCTGGCATCATGGCCTTTAATGTACTTGCACTCATCGTACTGATGGTAATGCTATGCGTTGTAATCCACGGCCATAAGCGAGCAACCCCAAGCATGTGCAAATCTACCACACAAAGCGTTGCACCATTTAAAAGTGCACCAAATATAGGGGCTAAAGAGGCGCTAAAACTGGGTTCAAATAAAAGATCGAACCTATCTTCTGCGCTAATATGTAATGTATTTGTTTGCCTTTTAATATCTTGCAACAAGCAATAAGCAGGAAATAACACCCATTTATTTTTTCCCGTACTCCCCGATGTTTTAAATAAAGACCCGCTCATATAATTTACGATTGCAATGTGTGAGGCGTCTAAATTAATTTCATTCGCAAGAAGACTTTCAAACGATATGACAGAAGCTACAGGCAAACTATCATCTGAACAGTTAATAATAATATCTACTTGGCTATCGTATAATGCTGATAATAAAGTATCTTCTGTCCACTCGGGGTTTAGTGTCGTATAAATACACCCGGTGCAATATGATGCAAGCTGCGCCGATAAGCTTTGATAACTGCAGGAGCCAAATATACCAATATTGCACTTGCCTCCGTCTGGTATCCAATTTAATAATCGTTTTCTAATAATTGCAACTAAATCATCTAATGCGCGATATGAGGTGATTTTATTATTATTTTCTAAAGCAATACGAGTAGGATATGTTTTAACAATATGCGACCATCTTTCAGAAAAAGAATTGAAGTGCGTTAACTCAGGTGTACCAAGAGCAGTTTGCGCCAAGATATTTTGACTCAAATGATGATTTACTGTGACATCAGACATGATGTGTTATATCTAAACGTGTTCCATGCATGTTTTTTTTCAAATCCCAATTTTAGTAAATTAGATAAGCTAATACTATCTATTTGCGCATAAGCACTTACTTGAGTAACACCTAATCGCAAGCACTCTCGCAAGCGATATTTTATTAAGGCCTGATGCAATCCCAAATGACGAAATTCAGGCATAATACTACCAGAACAAAATAATGCCGTATCTCCATGATGAAAAAAAGAACCACCTCCAGCAATCTGGTTTTTATAATAAATTAAATATGGGTGCCATTTTTTAAGACCGATTAAAGCATTAATATTATGCCAAGCATCAAAACAAAAAGTATAATTATCTTGGAAGCAACGTAAATAAATTTGACTATATTCCCCAATGTTAATGGGTGTAACCGGAAGAAAACTAATTTCTTCAGATAAATTAGCCGCATTGCCTAAAACTTTATTATTATCTAAATAAAGACATACGAGATAAGAGCTATATATATACTTAGCGTTTTTTTTAATACTTGAAAATACGCTATTCTCGACTGCAGTAACGGGCAAGTCAACTCTAAAGCTTAAACCATGCGGCAAATAAAACGCTAACACCTCTTCCCATATTGAAATATTTTGCGGTGTTAACCCCCAGACACGGCGAAAAAATTCAACTTGATCAAAAAAAATGGCCGTAACACCTTCTTTTTCAAAAATATCTTTTTTACCACGAGGAAATCTATTGATTCGAGTAATATCCCAATCGTAACAATGCGTTAAATAAGAGGTGGTATTATTGATCATAGAAATACTCAAAAAAAAATCTTAAAAAACCTTATCTGGTCATAATGACTGATAGATTGCAGCGCACGAACTCGCACTTGATGTTATCATTGTGATAAACCACATCAAAGAATTTTCAAGAATCTCTCACTTAAAACTTGAAAACTGGGCCAATGGAACGAACTAAACCTTTTTTAAAATGGGCTGGCGGAAAATACCGCTGCATTGATCAAGTCTTAAAAGCGCTACCCAAAGGCACGCGCCTTGTTGAACCTTTTGCAGGCTCTGGTGCTGTTTTTTTAAATGCCCCGTATACGCAATTTTTACTGAACGATGCCAATGCCGATTTAATCGCGCTTTATACGCATTTAAAACAAGAAGGCATGCAATTTATACAATACTGTAAAAAATTTTTTGACCAAGCCAATAATCAAGCGGAGTGCTATTACGCGTATCGCGTAGCATTTAATCAAATAAAAATAGGCAGCCGAAGACGCGCTGCTTTGTTTTTGTATCTCAACCGCCATGGCTATAACGGCTTATGCCGATATAATTTATCAGGTCAATATAATGTACCGTTTGGTCGCTATGTAAAGCCTTATTTTCCTGACAAAGAATTATTGTTTTTTTATCAAAAAAGCCAATCTGCTGAATTTACTACAGCAGATTTTAAGCAAACGTTTTTAAATACAAAACCAGGCGATATTGTTTATT